>JAQSXN010000572.1 GCA_029256665.1 Paenibacillus sp. | reverse complement strand
GGAAGTGTCGGTAGAAACCGCAGCCGGGTATGAGCGGATTATCGGCAGATGGCGGGATGGGCGAACCGGAACGGTGAGGGGCAACCTCGACGGCAATGAAGAGTTCGGCGCGTTTATTCATCGCAAGGAAGGGACGGTTCACGTAGGGATCGGTTCCGTGCCAAGACCTTATTATGCTAGTTTACTGGAGCAAGTCATTCAGTTCCTTCAGTCAGGCAAGCCCGGCGTGGACATAGCGGAGACGGCGGAAATCATCCGGTTTCTGGAGGCCGCGGAAGAGAGCAGGGCTCGCGGTACGTCGGTAAAGCTTTAGCCAGTCGATAAAATAGGTCTTATCCATAGACGTTCCGTTAATATAGACCGGTTTCCAAAGCGCAGGGCTGGATTGTTCCGGTCTTGCGCTTTTGTGTGCGCCGAGCTTGGGGCGCCAGCCGCGTTTTCATAATTGTGCGAATTAGCCGCTTGGCCGCTATAGTGGACGGAGTCGCGATATGATATCGTTTGGAGAGCGAAGCAGGCGGTTCGCGTTATTTTGTGCTGCAAAGGAGGGCTTCGGAATGTCCGGAAGCTTGCTGCTGGTCGAAGATGACGCATCGATCAGCGAAATGGTAGAAAATTATTTGTCCAAGGAAGGGTACCGAGTTACGACGGTTGCCGACGGAGCGGAAGCCGTGCGAGTATTCGTCTCGGGCGAATACGACTTGGTATTGCTGGATCTGATGCTCCCGAACGTAAGCGGACTCGATCTGTTGCAAGCGATCAGGGAGAGAAGCAAGGTGCCGATTTTGATCCTATCCGCGAAGGACGGGGAAGTGGACAAGGCGCTTGGACTTCGGTTCGGCGCGGACGATTATATCGCGAAGCCGTTCTCGCTGCTGGAATTGGCGGCGCGCGTGAGCGCGTCGATCCGCAGGGCGACGCAATACGCTGCGGCAGAGACGGATTCCGCGCAGCAGGGCGGAGCCGCCGTTACTCTTACCGCGGGAGAGCTGAGCCTCGATCCGGATAATTTTACCGCGACCAAGCGGGGAGAAGACATCAAGCTTACGGCCAAGGAGTTCCACATCTTAAAGCTGTTTCTCCAGCATCCGACCAGAGTGTATACGAAGGCGATGCTTTACCAGCTTGTCTGGAACGAGGAGTATTACGGGGACGAGAACGTCATTAACGTACATATGAGAAGATTGCGTGAGAAAATCGAAGACGATCCGTCAAACCCGCGCTACATACGCACATTATGGGGAATCGGGTACAGACTGGGGGATGGTTAATATGATTCCCGCGGGTATTGTGCTGATTCTCCTTTTCTTGGCCCTGTTTGTGAACGAACGCCGCAGAAGCCGGGCAACGCGCGGCCATTTGGCTTATATAACCAAGAAGCTTAACGAGATTGCGGACAGAACGGAACCATCGTCCGAACGGGTGCTGTTGGCCACGGAGCAAACCGAGCTAAGGGAGCTGCTTGGCGCCATAAACAGCTGGCTGGATATCGCGGGGCAATCCGCTTTAGACTATGCGATGACGGAGCAGGCGATGCGGAAGATGTTGTCCAACGTCTCGCATGATTTGAAAACGCCGCTTACCGTCATCATGGGATACGCGGAGATGCTGGAGCGGAGCCCGGACGTTCCCCCGGAAGAGCGTGCCCGGCTGCTCGGCCAGATCCATAAGAAGACGCGGGAGGTGCTGCGGCTGATTGACGAGTTCTTCGATCTCGCGAAGCTGGAGGCGGACGATTCCGAGCTGCCTCTTGCCGCAATGGATGTAGGCGAACTCGCGAGGATGCGCATATTGGACTATTATGATTTGCTCGCGACCGACGGCTACGAAGTCGAGCTCGATATCCCAGATGCTCCTCTTATGGCGTATGCCAACAAAGAAGCGTTGTCCCGCGTTCTGGATAACCTGTTGTCCAACGCCGTCCGGTACGGGAAGCCGGGAGGGTACTTGGGACTAACGGTTAAGCGGCAAGGTACCGACATCCTGATCGAAGTAACCGATCGCGGTCCGGGCATACCGCCGAAGGATCAGGCTCGCGTCTTCGAGCGGTTATATACGCTGGAAGATTCCCGAAACCGGAACGTCCAAGGCAGCGGACTGGGGCTAACGATAACAAAGCGGCTTGTCGAACGGCTTGGGGGCAGCATTAAGCTGCAGAGCGTTCCCCACGTTCACACCAGCTTTGTTGTAACCTTGCGGGAGACGAGCACGGCACGCGCGAAGCAGAAGTAAGGAATAAGTAAGATTTCGGAAAGAAAGAAGAGAGTTTCCCGCGTTAAGCTAGGACTACAACGAAATCAAGCGGGAGAGTGAAGAGATGACGGATATCATCCGGACGCGGCTGCTGAGCAAGAGCTACGGCATGCAAGACGTCGTAACAAACGTTACGATGAGAGTGAAAAAAGGCGAAATCTACGGATTTCTCGGACCGAACGGCGCCGGTAAATCCACCTTGATGAAGATGCTGCTCAATTTGGCGAAACCGACGGGCGGCGAGATCGTGTTGTTCGGCGAACGGCTGGCGCCAACCTCCACGGAACCCCTCAAGCGTATCGGCCATATGATCGAAGCGCCGGTGTTCTACGAGAAGCTTACGGCAGAGCAGAATCTGGGACTCCATGCCGAATACATGGGATGCTACCGCGCAGGCGCGGCCAAGGAAGCGCTCGAACTGGTCCAGCTAGTGGGAATCGAGAACAAGCAGGTGAAGCAATTCTCGCTAGGCATGCGCCAGAGACTGGGGATCGCTAGAGCGATTATGACGAGACCGGAGCTGCTGCTGCTGGACGAGCCGATTAACGGACTTGATCCGGAGGGCATCCAGGAAATGCGGGTGTTGTTCAAGAGGCTTCGGGACGAATACGGGACGACGATGCTCGTTTCCAGCCATCTGCTGGCGGAGGTGGAGCAAGTGGCGGATACGATCGGCGTCATCGATCATGGCCGCTTGATTCAGGAAGTGTCCATGGAGAGCATCCGCCGTTCCAAGACGGAATACGTGGAAATCACGACATCGAACGCCAAGCTGGCTGCCGTTGTCTTGGAGGACAAGCTGAAGCTGAGGAATTTCAAGCTGATGGGCGGCAACGTGATTCGCGTGTACGACGCGAGCGTTACGCCGGAGGAGCTGTCCAAAGGCCTCGTCCTGAACGATGTACCGGTGGAATCGATTAATCGGCGCCATCATTCCTTGGAGGAATATTTCCTCGAATTAACGCGCGGAGGTGGCAGCCATGCAACATTTGATCAAACT
>JAQSXN010000571.1 GCA_029256665.1 Paenibacillus sp. | reverse complement strand
CGGTCAAAGAAGCCGCCTTACTTACGGGGCTAACCGAGCACGCTGTGCGCTTCTATACGGATAAAGGCCTGGTGCCAAGCGTGCGGCGGAATCAAAACAATAGCAGGATGTTCGACGAAGAATCCATCAATTGGCTGCATGGCATCAGATGCCTCAAGCAATCCGGTATGCCGATCGGACTAATCAAAACGTACATCGATCTCTGTCTTGAAGGAGATTCGACCATTCCGCAACGCTCCGCGCTCATGATGGAGCATAAAGAAGCGGCGCTGGCCAAGCTCGAAGAAACCAAACGGCACGTTACCCATTTGGAAGAAAAAACCGCCCTCTATCAAGCCATTCTGGAGCACCGCTCTCCCGACACGACCAATCCCGGCAACTCGGACGAAATTCAGCATATGCATAGTGACGTCTTTTACTCGCCCGCCGTTCGGAAGGCGTGAGACTAGTAAATGAGATAAGGAGCGATGGAATATGGACAAGCAGGAGCTTGCGGCTTATTGCAAGGGACTAAAGGGAGCGGCGGAGGATTACCCGTTCGGGCCGGATCCGCTGGTCATGAAGGTAGGCGGCAAAATATTCGCTTTGCTAGGATCGAATAACGGCGTTGCCAACATATCGTTAAAGTGCGAGCCGCATATGGCGGAGCTGCTTCGGATGCAGCATGCCGCGGTGAAGCCGGGATACCATCTCAACAAAAAGCACTGGAATACGGTAACGGTCGACGGCTCGGTCGCGGACGAGGAGCTTCGCGAGATGATCGACCATTCCTATGATCTGGTGGTGCGAGGGTTGACGAGAGCGCGGCGCGCGGAGCTGGCTTAAGCCGCTCAAGCCGGGATTCTGCGGGAACCCGCTAGGAAAAACGTCACGGAAGCCGGAAGGGGAAATGAGGAAATGCGTCGAAAGTAAGAGAGATGCCCATAAAACCAAAGAAACGATAGAGGTGTAGGAATGTTGAAAAGATGGATCACGCTTCTGCTGGCCGTCGTGCTGCTCATGAGCGTAAGCACGACCGTTGGCGCGGCGGACGGAGAAGAGAGAAAAACATTTGGGGAATTATTGTTCGACCTTGGACTCATTAACGGTTCTACAAGCGGATTAGAAGAGGATCAGGAGCTGACGCGCGAGCAAATGGTCGCGATTATCAACCGTCTGGGCGTTCGCGAAGGCGATCCGGCATTCACGCCGCCGGCCGTGCCGACCTTCGCCGACGTGCCGAAGACGAAATGGTCTTATGCCGATATCGAGAAGGCATACGCGAACGGCGTTACGTCGGGCATCGGCGAAGGCAAGTTCGGCGTTGCTAATAAAGTGACCTATCAGCAAGCCGTGACGTTCCTGGCTCGGGTGGCCGGGCACGATATCGATTACGCGAACGCGATCGAGGAAGGATTGGACCTCGGCATCACCTTATGGTCGGACAAGGAGCCAACCGCCAATTTGACGAGAGGCGACGTATTCGAGCTAATGGTGTATACGCTGTGGATGCCGATAGGCGAAGAGGACGAGGAGCTTTATCTAGCCCACTTGATTCCGACGATCAGCGAAGAAAAGCTAGCCGGGTTCCTGGATTATGACTACATGTACGTCTATAATCCGACGGCCCAAGAGTTTGCCTTGGACGTGATTCCCGACAGCTATAAGGGAGACGACGAGCTCTTCGCGAAAGCGTCGCGTCTGCAATTCCAACATACGAAGGCCGCTTCCGAAGTCATCGGACTGTACAAAGGCTACAGCGAGGAAGTGGAGTTCGACGCCTTCTTCAAGCTAGCGGCAGCCGGCCAGAAGTCGATCGCGTTGCCCTATGAGTGGGGCGTCTACGAGGACTCCGAAGAGTGGGGCGAATACGGGTATTACGGCATGACGCGCGCCGAATTGACGGCGGATGGAGTCGTATCCGGCGAAGTGGAGACGACGGAAGGCAACGAAATCCTTGAAGCCGCGAATATGGGCGTGTGGAAATACGATCCCGTCGTCGTGGACGGCAAGAAAGTAACGCCGTATTATATGCTCATGGAGTTGCCGGTCGTGGAGGAGGACTACGGATACTACGAGTGGTTCCTGCTGATCGACGACAAAGGCGTCTACAAAGCGGCCGCGATCGGCAGCTACGGCGCGGGTGTATACGTAAGGAACTAAGTATAATGAACAAAGGCGGTGGCGGCGTTGTTGAGTAATCTGCAAATGGGTTCGCTTGTGCTCAATACGGAGCTGTTAATCGCGCTGGCGGCGGGCATCATGGGCTTGCTTGCCGTCAGGGCGCGGCTGCGCAAGCGATCCGAGCGGGATCTCTCCGCCGCCTGGAACGCCATGATCCTATGGATTGCGGTCTGGAAAGGAAGTCTGCTTTTAACCGATGCGGCCGGCGTGATGCGCCAGCCGCTTTCTTTGCTCTATTACGATGGCGGCGCAGCCGGTTTCTTGCTTGCTTGCGCTGCGACGGCCGGCTATCTGAGCTATCGATACGGAAGGCTGTACGGGGCTGCCGAAGGTTGGGCGGTCACGGCAACGTTCGCGAGCGGTTGGGGAACGGTCTACTTGCTGGCGGCAATCGTCTTTGATCCGGCATCGGTCATATATTTACATTGGCTTGGGTTGTTCGGGGCTATCGCGGCCGGCTTGTTGCTAGCGGACGTAGGGGGTATGGGATCAAAACTTGCGGCTTCCGCGGGCTCGGACGCAGGCCATCGCCGTGACTACGTACTTAGGCGGGTCGCGCAGGGCGCGGGCGTTGCGCTCCTGCTCGTCTTGCTGAGCTACACGGCATATGGGCAGACGGAACGGATGTTTGGGAAGAGCGTGGCGCTGCAAGAAGGGGAGGGCGCCGTTGGAGCCCGCGAAGGCAACATCGCGCCTTCCATCGAGCTCGCCGGCTTGTCCGGAGACAACGTCTCTCTGGCAGCCTATAAGGGCAAGACAGTGCTCGTGAACTTCTGGACGACCTGGTGCAGAGTGTGCATGACGGAGATGCCGCATGTCCAGAAGCTGCACGAAGACTATCTTGAGCAAGGCGGCGATGTGGCGATCTTGTCGATCAACGTGACCAGCCAAGAGGCAGGCGCCGGGAAGGTCCGGCAATACGCGGACAAGCGGGCGCTCGGCTTCACGATCGCGCTCGATCAGAACGGCGGGACAACGGACGCGTATCGAGTCGCCGCGTATCCGTCGACCTTTATTATCGACGGAAGCGGCGTCATCCGCGAGCGCTTCCTCGGAGCCATCAGCTACGACGACATGAAGAAGCGCATCGAGCG
>JAQSXN010000570.1 GCA_029256665.1 Paenibacillus sp. | reverse complement strand
AGGCCGGCGACGAGACGGAGCAGCTGACGCGGATGCTATTGAACAATAAGGCGTTTCAGCTTCCCGAGGCGTTGCTCGAACTTGGCAGGGAAACGGATTAAGCTCGGCTTCCCGTTATGACGCAGGCATCCATGAGCCGCCGAACCGGCGCAATTCCGCTGCATGAAACTCTTGCATCCTCTATTGGACAGCGTAATCGTTTTTTAGTAGGATAGTAGAAACGGAAAGAGAGAGTACAGCGAATAGTGCGATAGGGGTTGATAGGATGCTGCAATTAGGCTCCAAGGTAATCATTATAGCGGATCAATACGAACAGAACCTTCCCGTCGGGGAACATGGGTATATAATCGCTTACGATCGCAACGCGGACAACGTGTTCGACTACGTGGTGAGAGTTCCGAAGTCGAATCGCAATTTCCTGCTGCCGGACGAGGACGTCGAGCTCGAGGAAGTGCTGTTCCAGCTCGAGGCCGAGCGGATCGAACGCGAATCGCTTATCGATTACGCGTTGGCGACGCACAATGAGGATCTGTTCTACCGGATCATGAAAGGCGATCAGGAGCAGGTCGACGAGGACGAAGGCGCGTCCAAGGAGCCGCTTAGCCGCGAGGACTTTATTCGCCAGGTGAATTTGAAGGCTTGGATTTAAGCTGGGCGGTCTGCGGCGATGCATATGCGGCGATTCGGGGAGAAGGTCATCCCCGCATCGTCTTTTTTTTTTTGTTTCGATCGATAATCTCCCGCTCGCATTCGGTCTTCCTAATTGCTGTACGCGGCGAATGTAGGCTATAATGGTGGGAATGACCGAAGCACATGATGAGAAGGAGAGTTACCGATGAGCATTACGCTGAAGGATGTCGAGCATGTAGCGAATTTGGCGCGGCTGGAATTGTCGGATGCGGAGAAGTCGAAATTCGCCGACCAATTGAACGCCATTTTGAAATACGCGGAGAAGCTGAACGAGCTGAATACGGACGATATCGAGCCGACCAGCCACGTGCTGCCGATCACGAACGTCATGAGAGACGATGTCCGCAAGGAATCGCTGCCGATCGAGAAGGTGCTGCTTAACGCGCCGGACGAAGAAGACGGACAAATCAAAGTGCCTGCGGTACTTGAATCATAATGAACGCGATATCGAAGGGAGGAGCTACTGTTGGCTTTGTTTGATCTGCGCCTGCAGGAAGTACATAACAAGTTAGTTGGCAAGGAGCTTTCCGTCACGGAGCTGGTAGACGGCTCGTTCGAACGGATAGCCAAGACGGACTCGGCGATTCAGGCTTTTCTTACATTAAATGAAGACGGCGCGCGCACCCATGCCGCCGAGCTCGACAAGACGCTCCAAAGCGGGGGAGAGAGGGGCCTGCTGTTCGGCCTGCCTGCCGGCATCAAGGACAACATGGTTACCGAAGGACTGGCGACGACATGCGCCAGCCAATTCTTAAGCAACTACAAGCCGATCTACAGCGCGACCGCAGCCCGCAAGCTTGAAGCGGCCGGCGCCGTGACGATCGGCAAGCTGAACATGGACGAATTCGCCATGGGCGGCTCCAATGAAAATTCAAGCTTCTATCCCACGCGCAACCCGTGGAATACGGACTACGTGCCGGGCGGCTCCAGCGGCGGCTCCGCGGCAGCGGTCGCGGCCGGACAAGTCTACTTCTCGTTAGGCTCCGACACGGGCGGCTCGATCCGTCAGCCGGCCGCTTACTGCGGCATCGTAGGCCTCAAGCCGACCTACGGCCTCGTATCGCGCTTTGGCCTCGTCGCGTTCGCGAGCTCACTGGACCAGATCGGCCCTCTGACGAAGAACGTCGAAGACTCCGCCTACGTGCTTCAAGCGATCGCGGGATACGACGCCAGCGACTCCACGTCCGCGAACGTTGAGATTCCGGATTATACCGCGGCGCTGACAGGCGACGTGAAGGGTCTGCGCATCGGCGTTCCGAAAGAATATCTCGGAGCGGGCATCGACCCGCGCGTGAAGGAAGCCGTCATGAACGCCCTGCGCGTATACGAATCGCTTGGCGCGACGTGGGAGGAAATTTCCCTTCCGCATACGGAATACGCCATTGCCGCGTATTACCTGCTCGCTTCTTCGGAAGCATCGTCGAACCTAGCGCGGTTCGACGGCGTGAGATACGGCGTTCGCGCCGACAATCCGGACAACCTGATCGACTTGTACCGCAAATCCCGCAGCCAGGGCTTCGGCGACGAAGTCAAACGCCGGATCATGCTCGGCACCTACGCGCTCAGCTCCGGCTACTACGACGCTTATTATTTGAAGGCTCAGAAGGTGCGCACGCTGATCAAGGGCGACTTCGACAAGGCGTTCGAACAATACGATCTCATCATCGGACCGACGGCTCCGACGCCTGCCTTCCGCATCGGCGAGCAAGTCGGCGATCCGCTGACGATGTATCTCAACGACATCTGCACCATTCCGGTCAGCCTGGCGGGCATTCCGGCCATCAGCGTGCCTTGCGGCTCCGCGGACGGCTTGCCGATCGGGCTGCAGATTATCGGCAAGGCGTTCGACGAATCGACGGTGCTGCGCGCCGCTCACGCGTTCGAAGCCCATACGGACTATCATAAGCTGCGTCCGCAGCTGTAATTTGAGCGGAGAGGAAAGATAAGAATGTCATCGAACCAATACGAGACGGTCGTCGGCCTGGAAGTGCACGTCGAGCTTCACACCAATAGCAAAATTTTCTGCGGCTGCTCGACCGCGTTCGGGGCGCCGCCGAATACCCATACATGCCCGGTCTGCCTCGGCCATCCCGGCGTATTGCCGGTCCTTAACAAGCAAGCCGTCGAATACGCGATGAAAGCCGCCATGGCGCTGAACTGCACGATCGCCGACATCAGCAAGTTCGACCGCAAAAACTACTTTTACCCGGATTCGCCCAAGGCGTACCAAATCTCGCAATACGACCAGCCGATCGGCGAGAACGGCTGGATCGACATCGAGGTTAACGGGGAGACCAAGCGGATCGGCATTACCCGGCTCCATCTCGAAGAAGACGCCGGCAAGCTGACGCACGTGGACGGCGGCTTCGCGTCGCTCGTCGACTTTAACCGCGTAGGCACGCCGCTCGTCGAGATCGTCTCCGAGCCGGACCTGCGTACGCCGGAGGAAGCGAAGGCGTACCTCGAGAAGCTGCGCGCCATCATGTTGTATTGCGACGTCTCGGACGTCAAGATGGAAGAAGGCAGCCTGCGCTGCGACGCCAACATCAGCTTGCGCCCCTACGGCCAAGAGAAGTTCGGCACGCGCGCCGAGCT
>JAQSXN010000569.1 GCA_029256665.1 Paenibacillus sp. | reverse complement strand
GCCTAATTGGCGTTATACCGTTCGTACGCGGCCCGATAAATGTTCAAATACTCCTCGACGTCCATGCTTTGGACCGTCTCTACATACTTGTCCCATTCCGAGAAATCCTTCGAACCGTTAATAAACTTCGATTCCGTCTCCGTCATGTACGTATGGATGTCCGACCCAATGGTGCTCATAAACTCCGTTTCCGCTTCCGTATAGTTAAAGTTATACCAAAGCTCTTCAACCTGATGCGGAGCGGCTTTGTTGCCGGCCTCAATAGCCGAGGGGAGCGACTCCGAGCCTTTAAACCACTGCACATTCACATACCCTGGGTAGCTTCCGCCCATCCAGCTGACATAATCCGTCAACACTTGGTCGAGCGTCAATCCGTCAGGATTGTTTGTAATGCGCTCAACGAATTCCAGCGTGCCGTCGGCTTTCTTCGTGTAGGTTTCGCCTTCCTTGCCCATGAAGAACAACGTTGCGCCTTCTTCTCCGAAGAAATAATCCATCCAGCGAACCGTCGCCTCCGGATGATCGTTTTTGTCTGTAATCGCAAATGCGCCCGGCCATACCATAGGCACTTTGATATGCGAGTAGATCCGATCGCCATGCGGTCCTTCCAGGGCCCCCAGACCAACATAACCTTCGCCGTTGAATTGCGTGATCGGATTCGGGTTGATCGTCGAGCCAAGCCGTCCTTCCCCGCCTTTGGCATATAACGTTTTACCGTCTTGCGTGAAAATATCCGGATCGATGAGACCTTCCGCATGCAGCTTGTTTAAGAATTGAAGCACTTCCTTGTATTCGTCCGATGTACGGAAGAAACGAAGCTCGTCGGTTGCCGGATCAACGTCCACATACTTATGCCCAAGTCCGCGATTACCGACACCCCATGCTCCTTTTAGCATATCGATAAGCGCATCGATCCCCGTTCCGCTATACGGGATTTCGTCAAGCTGGCCATTGCCGTTCAGATCGGTTTCTTTGACAGCCGCCAAAAACCGATAATACTCATCAATCGTTTGCGGCTCCTCCATGTTGAGCTGCTCCAACCAATCTTGCTTGATCCAGAGCGGCGTCCCGATCAGCATCGGAAGAAACTCCGGATTATAGAACGTCGGCATGGAATAAATATGTCCGTCCGGCATTGTGATCGCCTTGCGAAGCGCGGGATATTGGTCCATAAGAGCCGTAAGGTTCGGCGCGTATTGCTCCAGCAGCTCGTCCAACTGGACGAAGACGCCCTCGCTTCCGTAACGCATCAAATCGGCTGCCGGCACTCGCGCCGTAAAGAATGCGTCCGGATAATCCCCGTTTGCGAGCGCCAAGTTCCGCTTCTCGGTTAACCCGTCGAACGGTACCGTCTGAAAGTTGATTTTCATGTTGCTCATCTGCTCCATCTCCCGGTACACGAGACGCTCCTCGAACGGCGTACTGCCATTCGTCGCCGCCAAGCCGGTAAAGAAGGTCAACTCGATCGGCTCGTTCACGATCGGCATGCCTGTCGCTTGAATGTTTGATGTTGTTTCTCCCGCATTTGTTGCGTCTGGCGACTGTTCCCCGCCGGAATTGTTCGTCTGCCCCATGCAACCCGCGACCAAACTTGCCGCTACCAGCAGCGAAGCTGTCGCCTTAACCTTTTTGCTCTTGAAAGTCATGATTTCTCCTCCAATTTGTGGATTATCTATAGCTCAAAGGGTTAACCCTTCAAAGCTCCAATCATAACGCCTTTCACAAAATACTTTTGCAGGAACGGATACAGCAAGAAAATGGGAAGGTTCGCCACCACGATGATCGCGTATTTGACCGCTTCCTCTTCCATGATGGTCTGCGCATGCGAAGAGTCCGCTGCATTCACCATGTCCTCCATCTGCCCTTGAATCAATATTTCTCTCATAAAGAGCTGCAGCGGATATAAGTCTCGGTCCGTCAAATAAATTAATGCGCTGAAGTACGCATTCCAATGACCTACCGCATAGAACAGCACCATTACGGCGATAATCGGCATAGACAGCGGCAATACGATACGCAGCAAGGTTCGGAAGTCCGAGCTCCCGTCTATAGATGCGGCCTCGATCATTTCTTGCGGGATGCCGGATTGGAAAAAGGTGCGCATGACCAGAATATTGTAGACGGAAACCGCACTCGGAATAATTAACGCCCACATGGTATTCGTCATGCCGAGGTCCCGGACGATCATATAGGTAGGAATCAGACCGCCGCTGAAAAACATCGTGAACACGATGAATCCCATCATTGCGTTTCTGCCATAAACATTCGGCTGCGACAGCGGGTAAGCCGCCATAACCGTCATAACGAGATTCACGGCCGTACCTACGAGCGTATATACAATCGTGTTGGAATACCCTTGCAGCAGTTCCGAGTTGTCGAATACCCGAACATATCCCGCCAAGCTAAAATCGGTCGGCCACAGCCACATCTCTCCGGACAAGACGTCTTCGGGGCGGCTGATGGATGCGCTTAGAACGAACAATAATGGATAAAGCGTAACCGCGCAGATACATACGAGCATGATTCCGTTCGCGAGGCCGAACCAACCGATGTTATGCGAGCGAAGCTCTTTCATTTCCTTCATCTCCTTACCATAAGCTTGTTTGATTCAGCTTCCGAGCGATCCGATTCACCAGAATCAACAGGACGAAGTTGACGACTGAATTAAACAGACCGACAGCGGCGGCGAAGCTGTATTGCGATCCTAGAATCCCGCTTCGATATACGTAGGTAGAGATCACATCCGAGCCTTCCAGATTTAATGAATTTTGCATAAGAAACGCTTTTTCAAAGCCAACGCTCATCACCGATCCGACATGGAGAATGAGCAGAATCATGATCGTCGGCATGATGCCCGGCAAGTTGATATGCCAGATCCGGCGCAGCCTTGAAGCGCCGTCCACACGCGCGGCTTCGTGCAGATGCGGATCGATCCCGGTCAACGCGGCCAAATAAATAATGGAGCTCCATCCCATCTGCTGCCAAACGCCGGATAAGACATAGATGCTCTTGAACCATTCAGGCTCGGTCATGAAATATACGGGTTCGCCTCCAAACGATTGAATGGCCTGGTTTACAATGCCTGTCGTTGGAGACAAAAAGAGAACGATCATGCCTACCAATACGACGGTCGATAAGAAGTGGGGAGCGTAAGTGACCGTTTGCACGAACCTCCGAAATCGGCTTCCCCGAATTTCGTTAATCATTAACGCCAGCAGAATCGGAACGGGAAACCCTACCGCCAATTCGTATAAGCTGATGCCAAGCGTATTTCGCAGCAGCCGCCAG
>JAQSXN010000016.1 GCA_029256665.1 Paenibacillus sp. | reverse complement strand
TCATCACTCCGGCCGACCCGCCAGACCATACATCAAAATGTCGATGGTGCGGTCGATCTCCTCGTCTTCGCCGACCGTTTCGTCCGGCAGGATGAGGAGGTGGGTAATAATCATGCCCACAACCATGCTTACGGTGGATCGCATAATTCGCCATGGAGGCGCTTCGATGAGCTGGCCTTGGGCTTGGAAGTGGAGAATGGCCTTCTCCATGCGCCGGAACACGTGGTTCTCGAAAAGTTCTTTCACTTGCGCCAACAGCTCCGGCTGAAAGGGGACCTCGTGAACGAGAATCCGAAGCAGCTTCAAGTGCTGCCGCGCGAACCCGAATCGATCCTTCGCGACGGCGCGGAAAAAATCGTCGACCCGCTCGTACGGCAGCTCGAGCATCTTGGCGAAGTCTCGCACGAGAAACGGCGCGGCAAGCTTGACCGCGATCGGGCCGGCGATGGAGAGCAGGAGATCCTTTTTGGTTTTGTAATGGCGGAAGATGGTGCCCTCCGCAACGCCGGCTTTGATCGCGATTTCGCTTGTGGAAGCGGCCGCAAACCCCTTATCGGCGAAAATTTCGATGGCCGCTTCCAGAATGCGGGCCTGTTTCTCCGTTTTGGGGCCGCCGCCGTCTTCTTCCGCCAGCCGAAGCAGGTCGTTCAGCCATTGTTCGTTTCGATCGGTCATACGGATAAGCTCCTTCTGCTCTATGGTGGCTACAGGTTACTATATTTTCCGATGTTTGCGCAATGCCAGCACGTTCGCTCCCATAAAGAGCAGCGACAATGCCGCGAGCACGAACACGTCTCCCGCAATGTCGTCCCAGTCTTCGCCCCTCAACATGACGCCTCTAAGCGCATCGGCACCATACGTGAGCGGCATGAGATGGGAGAGCCATAGGAGCCACGGCGACATGCTCTCCAGGTCGAACAGGCCGGAGAAAAAAATTTGCGGCACGATGACGAGCGGGATGAACTGAATCATTTGGAATTCCGTATTGGCGAACGCCGATAGGAAAGTGCCGAGACTAAGCGCCGTAACGGACAATAGCAGCGTGACGAGCAGGACGTAACCGATGGAGCCCTCCATCATGAGCCCTAATCCATGAATGGAATATAACGCGATCAGCACCGCCTGAACGCCGGTGAACAGTCCGAAACCCGCGATATATCCGGCAACGATTTCCCACCGGCGCAGCGGCGTGGCCAGCAGCCGTTCCAGCGTGCCGCTCGTTCGTTCCTTCAGGAACGACACGCCCGCGATCAGGAAAACAAAGAAAAAGGCGAATACGCCGATGAATACGGGACCCAAGCTGTCAAACGATGTCATGGCGGCGCCGCCGTGCAAATATTCGATGGCGGGCGATATCGAGCCCGGTTGCGCGGCTGTGCTTCCTGGCATGCCGGGCAATCCCAGCCACGACGAGACGACGGTGAGCACCGCTCTGTTGCGGGCGGGATCGCTGCCTTCAAGTTTGATCGTTGGCCCTTCCGCGCCGATGAGGATATAAGCATCGATCGCTTGAGAGACAAGAGCCTGTTCCGCCAGCTGTTTGTCGTTGTAATGGACGATTTCGGCATCGAGCGCTTCGACAGGCTGCGCGAGCTCGGCCGGAACCTCGACAAAACCGAGCTTCGGCTCGTAGTCGTCGCCGTTGAAGACGAGATACATAAGCGTCAAGACGAGCAGGGGAGCGACGATCAAAAGCGCCAACGTGCGTTTGTCCCGAACGAATTGCCGGATGATTCTAATCATTAACGCGCGAATTCTCATCTGGCCGCACCTCCGTAATGCAGGAAGGCGTCTTCGATGGACGCGCTCCCCGTCTCGCTCTTTAGCTCTTCGGGCGTACCGACCGCGATGAGCGCGCCTTCGCGGATCATGCCGAGCCGATGGCACTTATCGGCTTCGTCCATCACATGCGTCGTGACGAGAATGGTTGTTCCTTGCGCGCTAAGCTTATCTAGCTCGCTCCAGATCGACTTGCGGAGCAGGGGGTCAATGCCGACGGTCGGTTCGTCCAGAATGAGCACTTCCGGTTCGTGCAGCAGCGCGATGGCGAGCGACAATCGGCGCTTCATGCCTCCCGAATACGAATTCACCTGCTGGTTAAAGGCATGCGCCAGGCCGACGAGCTCCATGACGTAGACCATCCGCTCGTTGCGGCGAGCGCCCCTTAATCCAAATAACGCGGCGAAAAATGCCAGATTTTCTTTGGCCGACAATTCTCCGTAGAGCGCGTCGGACTGCGCCATATACCCGATTCGTTCCATCATGGCGAGCTTTGGCAGCTTGCTCCCCAGCAGCGTTACTTCGCCAGAGCTGGCGGCGTCGATGCCCGCGATCATTTTCACCAACGTCGTCTTGCCGGAGCCGGACGGTCCAAGCAGGCCGAATATTTCATTTCTTTCGATGTCGAGCGAAAGCTCCCGGATGACGGCGTGGCTGCCGAAGGCGCGTGTTACTTGATGAAGGCGGATGGCATAATCGGTTCGATCCTTGTCGCGCATCGAGAACACCCCTTTGCATAAGAGTGAGTAATCACTCATTTTGTAATCAGATTACTCCCGGGATGCTAGATCTGTCAAGCGGATTCTTACCGATCGGTCGGTTGCCGAAGCGGGATCGTCAGCCCGGGCAAACAGAAAGAACCACGGCAGCACGAGGCTTCCGTGGTTCTGGTCATCACCTTATTAGAAGTTAAAGTTGTCCGGATCGGAGCCGAAACGCTGGTTGCGGTTAAGCGAGGAGATCGCGGACATGTCCGCGGCGGACAACTCGAAATCGAAAATATCGCCGTTTTGCTTAAGGCGATCCGGATTCGTCGACTTCGGAATCGTGACGACGCCGTTCTGCAGATCCCAGCGAAGGATCACTTGCGCCGGCGATTTGCCGTATTTGGCGCCGATGTCGGCGAGCGCCGCGTGATCCAGATTGCCTTGCATCAGCGGACTCCATGCGGTCAGCTGAATCCGATTGCTCTTGCAGAACGCGAGCAGCGGTTCTTGCGTAAGCAGCGGATGGTATTCGACCTGATTGACCATCGGCACAAGCTCGCTCGACTCCATCAGGTCTTGCAGATGATGGATCTGGAAGTTGCTTACGCCGATCGCGCGGGCTTTGCCGCCGCGGTAGATGCTCTCGAGCGCGCGCCACGTATCCTTGTATTTGCCTTTGACCGGCCAGTGGATGAGCAGAAGGTCGACATAATCCATGCCGAGCCGCTCCAGGCTTTGTTCGAAAGCGGCAAGCGACGATTCGTAGCCTTGATCCGCATTCCAAACCTTTGTCGTAATAAACAATTCCTCGCGCGCCACGCCGCTATTGCGAACGCCGACGCCGACGCCCGCTTCGTTGCCGTATGCGGCAGCCGTGTCGATATGGCGGTAGCCGGCTTCGATGGCGGCTTGCACGGTGCGTTCCGTCTCGCCGTCGTCCTTCACCTTCCATACGCCGAGGCCCAGCCAAGGCATGTTAACCCCGTTATGCAGCACGGTGCTGCTTGTGAGCGCGTTTGTCATGAATGTGTTCCTCCTTTGATTGATTCGATTATTTGATTTTAGAGGTTGTTCTAAAAGTCCGATTCCCATTACGAGGTATTTCTAGAAGTTTACTCGACATCGAATATGGAATGCAGCCGAACCTTCCGTTGCTCACGTAGCTCTGCTACGCTCCGCTACTCATGTTCTAGCTTCTTTCAATCTTCTACAGCGTTTTGAAAAAACGCAGCATCGGAAGCATAAGCTCTAGTACTGAAAACCGAACTTTTTGAACATGATTTTATTCACGATTTTATTGCAGACGTTCCACGCCGTTGCCGATGCTGCAGACATAGAAGTCCGCCGTCAAGCCCGTCGCTTCCGTATATTTGCGTCCTACTTCCTCTTGGAAGCGCTCCACGCTGTCCTCGTGCACCAAGGAAACCGTGCAGCCGCCGAAGCCGGCGCCCGTCATTCTGGAGCCCAGCACGCCGTCCACGCCGCGCGCCGCGTCTACCATCGCGTCGAGCTCGGCGCCCGTTACTTCGTACAGATCGCGGAGCGAGTCGTGCGACTCATTCATCAATTGGCCGAAGGCGGCCAGATCGTTCGCCTTAAGAGCATCCATCGACCTCAGCACGCGGTCGATCTCTTCCATAACGTGCTCGGCGCGGGCCCGGATCAGGTCGTCCTTGATGAGCGGCTTGGAAGCGTTGAATTGCTCCAGGCTAAGCTGCCCCAGCAGCTCCAGCGCGGGATGGGCGGCGCGAAGATCGGATACGGCCTGCTCGCATTGCGCGCGGCGTTCGTTGTACTTGGAATCCACAAGTCCGCGGCGCTTGTTCGTGTTGCCTATGACCAGCTTGTAGCTGCCGGACTCGAACGGCACAAGATCGTATTCCAGCGTGTCGCACATGAGCAGAATCGCGTGGTCCTTCTTGCCGTTGGCCACCGCGAACTGATCCATGATGCCGGACTTGACGCCGTTGAATTCGTTCTCCGACTTCTGGGACAGCAGCGCGATCTTAACCGTGTCGATCGGCAGGTTCTCCATCGACAACAGCGCGTAAGCCGTTACGACTTCGATGGAAGCAGACGAGGACAAGCCGGAGCCGTTCGGAATTTCGCCGTGGTACAGTAACTCGTACCCGCTTCCGAAATTTACGCCTTGCTGCAGCAGTTCGTTAACGACCCCTTTCGGATAGTTCATCCAATCATCGGCTTTGTCGTAAACGACGCCTTCGACGGAAAAGGTTCCGCTGGAAGGGAAGTTCGTGGTGGCCAGCTTCAGGCTTTTATCCTCGCGCTTGCGGATCAGCAGCGTCGTGCCGAACGTCAGCGCGGCCGGGAATACGTAGCCGCCGTTGTAATCGGTATGCTCCCCGATCAGATTAACGCGGCCAGGCGCGTGGAATACGGCAATGTCTTCGGGGGTTCCGCCATATTGCGCGATGAATGTGTCTTTCAGAGCTGCAAGATTAGCCATGTGCGATCACGTTCCTTTGATTTAGTTTTATGGTTGCTCGTTATAGTTTCAGTATAGTGGATCGGCACTCCGAACGAAATGGCTCTAAGTGTCGAACATATGGATTTATGTGACTTTAAGTCTTATTGCCTATCATGCTATGATGAATGATAACGAACGCAATGTCGCTTCTAGCGCAGTTCGCAGCCTTTCGAAAATCCCTTGCAAGGCAGGTGTGCAAATATGACTACGGAAACGTATACCGTCGCCTCCAACCCCAGTCCCATGATCATGCCCGGCAGAGCGGCTCCGCCGCTGCACGTCTTGTTCGCCGGCGAGAGCCAGACGAAGTCCGGCCATAGGCTCGGACCCAAGGTTTACGGCTTCTATCTCATGCATTTGGTGCTTTCGGGCAAAGGCGCGTTCACTTCGAACGGCAATCGGCACGACCTCGGCCCCGGCGATACCTTTCTGATCCAGCCCGAAGAGTTGGTCAGCTATGAATCCGATTCGGAAGACCCATGGCGTTACCGCTGGATCGCCTTCTCCGGCACGATGGCTGGCGGGCTCGTCCAAGAAGCCGGCTTCGGCGAAGGAAGTCCCGTCTTGTCGCTTAAGGATTACCGCAAAGCCTCCGTTTATTTCCGCAACGTTTATCTGACCTTCCGCGGCGCAAGGCCGTCCGCCTCCGTTCAATCGGCCGGATGGGCGCAGCTGCTAATGGCGCTATATCAAGACAACCGCGCGGGCGGCGCGGAAGAGGGTCATCCCAGACGCCACGAGCGCGAAGAAATTCACCGACAGGTCATTCACTATCTGAGCACGCAATATTCGCATCCGGTATCGATCGAGCAGATGTCGGAGGCGCTTGGGTATAACCGGGCTTACCTTTCCCGGACATTCAAACAGAAGGCCGGGGTTTCCCCCGTCTCCTTTCTGCTAAAGCTGAGACTCGACAAGGGCAAGCTGCTGCTTCGCGAGCGGCCCGAGCTGACCGTCGAGCAAGTGTCCGCCTCCGTCGGATTACAGGACGCTCTCTATTTTTCCAAGCAATTCCGCAAACAATTCGGCCTGTCTCCGACCGCGTACCGCACGGAGATTTTGCGCGGAGACGCATAATCCCGCAACCTGATCAAAGCTGCTTATACGCCCTGCCTTCCGACGTTTTCGGAATGACTTTCCGTGGGTATACTACCTCAAGAGGTGATTTCATTAGATGAGCGAAATACATAGGCATAGCGGCCATATGTATTGGCCGGCAACCATGGAAGGCCGAAGCGCCTTCCCAAGCTTGACAAGCAATGAAGCGGCCAAGGTGGCGGTCATCGGCGGCGGCATGTCCGGCATTACGTGCGCATGGGAGCTCGCATCCGCCGGCATCGACGTCATATTGGCGGAACGGGACGAAGTCGCTTCGGAGAGCACGTCTTCCAATACGGGTCTGCTGCAATATTGCAACGATATCATGTTGTCGGATCTGATCGGACAACTCGGCAAGAGGCGTGCGGAGACTTTCTACAAGGCTTGCGCCAAGGCGGTGGACAAGCTCGAAAAAATCGCCGCGGAATTGCCGGGAGACTGTGATTTCGCCAGAAGGAGCAGCCTGTATTACGCCTCGTCCGAGCAGGATCTGCCCAAGCTGCGGCAGGAATACGAGGCGCTGGCCGCTTGCGGCCTGAACGCCGCTTATTGGACGGCGGACGACATTGCGGCACGGTTCCCGTTCCGGAAGGCCGGCGCCATCGTGACGGGCGGGGACGCCGAGGTCAATCCGTTCCGGTTTGTCCATTTGCTGGCCCGGCAATCGGTTGAACGGGGACTGCGCATCCGCGAGAAGACGGACATCGTCAAGCATGAAACGCTTCCGGGCGGCGCGCATCGTCTGCACGCGGACAACGGGCGTTACATCGATGCCGAGCATGTCGTCTACGCCATCGGCTACGAACCCGAGTCGTTAAGAGGCAAGCTCATCAAGCCCGACCTCGGTCGCACTTTCGTCGCCGTGACCGAGCCGGTTTCCGATCTGAGCCGGTGGCATGGACGATTTTTCTTGTGGGAAACGGCGCGGCCTTATCTGTATCTTCGCACAACCAAGGAGAACCGAATTATTGTCGGCGGGCTGGACGAGAAAGACAGCAATCCGATCCGGGGCAAAAAAGCGCTGCGGGGGCATAGCGAGAGGCTTCTTGCGCAGGCGCAGGCCTTGTTTCCCGAGCTGCCGCTGAGCATCGCTTACGAGTGGAACGCCACATTCGGCGAATCGGAAGACAATCTGCCCTTTATAGGCGAAGACCCCGAGTGGCCCCGCGTCTATTACTCGCTTGGTTACGGAGGGAACGGGACCGTATACAGCGTATTGGGAGCCGAATTGATCCGAGAGTTGATCGAAGGGACCGCGGACGACAACCCGCTTGAACCGATCATCGGACTATCCCGGGCGACTCTCCGTCAATAGAAGGCGCCCAAGAACGCGAAAGCCGGCTCCCGCCCGCAACGACGCGGTTAAGCCGGCTTTGTTATGAATCAGCTTCCGTCCGCGATCAGCGACGCGTTGCAACTGCGGAATACCGCTTCCGCCACGCCGAGCGTGGACAGGTCGGGTCCCCCGTCCTTGTCCAGTAGCGACTTGCTCTCGGTCGTCTCCACGATCAAGGCATAGGCGCCTCTCTCCACCTCGCGGCAGCATAATTCGGCTTCCTTGCTATCAAGTCCAAGCGAGCGGAATGCTCGCTCGTGCTCGTTGCCGATAAAGGCGTAGGATATCGCGAGCGGGAATCCGCCGCCCGCCGTCGGTCCCCCGCCAAAGCCCGTAAATCCGTAGGACATGGCGATGGACGAGTCGCCGATGCCGGACGAATAGGCCGTACCGATCGTTTCCGTATGGGTAGTCGCATCGTTCCGCGTCTCTTCCAAATCCCGCATCTCGTCCACGTGTACGTCGCTCTCCGCCTCGATCCGCCTGGAATGCTCGCTGTCCTTGGCTAGAATCTTCATGTCGCCGGGCTTGAAGCCCGCGTCCTCAAGCTGCGTAATCGCGCCGATCACTTGCTGCTGCGATTCGAAAATACCGATTTTTTTTGCCATTGCCCATGCCTCCGCATTCATCTGAATTCGTATTCCCATATGGATGGTATGCCCCAATGCCGCTTTGATCACTCTTCGGTTGTCTAGCGGGCTTGTTCGGGTTATGATGAAAGGTAGCGATTGAATGTACGGCATTGGGAATACAAAAAAACGTATGGGGAGGGGAACCGATGATTCGTCAACTGCTTCGTTATCCATCCGGCTGGGAATGGCATCTGCTGCGGCAAGACGGGGACGGCGCTCAATTGCAGAAGCCGCTTCCGAGCAGAAAGAGCTCTGCGGGAGCAAGTCCGGCCCCGAACGTCAAGCGTTCTCTCCCAACAGCCGAGACGAATGCGGCGGAACCATCGTCCGAGTTTAAGCGGCAGTTCCCCGAATGCGCGCTGTGGATGGACGAATGCGCTTCGCGGAAAACAAACCACATTTTCGTGGACCATATCGGCGGTTCGGATCCGATCCTATGCGGCACGCTCATGATTCAAATATCGGACGACGAAACCGACATCCAGCCGTTTCACTTCTGGCTCTCCAGGCATCGTCTCGTGACGATCTACGAAGATATCCGGCTGCCGCTTAGCCTGCAGACCGGAAGGCACGCGGCCAAATACGAGGAATGCGAGCAAGCTCCGGAAGCGTTTTTTATTATGATAGGCGTTCTGCTGGATACGTTTCATGCGGGACTGGACGGCTTCGAGCGCAGATTGGGGGAGCTCGAACGCACGATGCGGCGTCGCAACCGCACGGGACTGCTCGACGTTATTTTTGAACGTAGGTACGACTTGCTCCATTGGAGCCATCTCTTCATTCCCATCAGGGAAGTGCATAGCGCGGCCAAGGAAGCCTTCTCCCATGAACTGATCGATACGGAAGGCTTTATCCGTATAACGCACAAGCTGGAGCGGATCGATGCACTCCTTAAGCATTACGCGCTTGAAATCGATACGCTGATCTCGATGGACGACGCCATCTCCAGCTTCAGGGGGAACGATATCATGAAGACTCTCACGATCTTCACGGTGTTGTTTCTTCCGGCTACGGTTGTCGGAGCGTTATGGGGCATGAACTTCGACCAGTTGCCGTGGAGCAAGCAAGATTGGGGCTTCGGCGTAACGTGCGGCGGAATCGCGATCATTACTATCGGCATTTATTTTTGGTTGTGGCGTAAGGGCTGGACGGGCGATCTGCTCGTCAAGCGGAGGCAGAAGCTCAAGCTGCTGGAGTTAGGCGTAGAAGCGAATAACGAACGGAGCCGCGCGTCCAAACACGGCAAAGGCAAGGGCAAGCGGAGCGGCTCGCGCCAGGATGTTCGGGCCGGCGCCGGCTCGATGTCCATGATACAACATAGAGAATCCCGGAGGGATCGCACGTAACGCCTGATCAAGGCTCGTGCGGTCTATCCGGGATTTTTTAATTAAACTTATTCGATAATGACGGGCAAGCCTGTGCTTGCGGACTGATTGGCCGCCATCGTGACGCGATGCGTGAGCCAAGCATCCTCGTACGTGGAGCGTATGCGCGAAGCATCTCCCGTCCGAACCGCATGCAAGAACGCTTCGTTCTCGGCATCGTACGGATTCGATCGATTCTGGTACTCCGTTACGATTCCGGCCGTCTTGTCGGTCAGCTTGCCGTTGCCGATCTCGAGAACTCCTGCATCGGTATAAAGGTTCAAGCCGCTGTGATCGCCCGCGGGAATGGCGCATGTATTGCTGATCGTCGCGATCGCGCCGGACGCCAGCTTCATCGTGACGGTTCCCACGTCCGGTACGGTCACGCCTTCGTTAAGCCCCGCCACGATCCGGTCGCCGTATGCCGCGTACACTTCTTTCACTTCGCCTGCCGTGTAACGCAGCAAGTCCACGATATGCGTCGTCTGCTCGACGAATTGGCCGCCGGACCCTTGCATGGAGCGCCACCAGTATACGCCCGGCATGCCGCCCATCCAGTAGCCCAGCGCCATGCCGAGCGTACGTTCTTGAAGCAGCTCCTTCGCTTTCGCCGTAGAATCCATGTACCTGAAGTGGTAGCCAACCGACGTGATCAGCGACTTCTCCCGGATTCCGTCCAGAATCGCCTTAGGCTGCCCGGCGTCGACCCCGATCGGCTTCTCGACCAAGAACGGGATCCCGCGATCGATCAAAGCGTTTTCAATTTCTCCGTGCGCGAATGGCGGTACGCAAATATATACGGCATCCAGCTTGCGCGAATCCAGCATATCCGCAACGGAAGCAAAGCCCTTGGCATCCCGATAGCCGCGCGCCGCTTCGTCCGCCTTCTCCTGCGTCGTAGCGGCGAAAGCCGCGACGTTGACGCCGTCCATCCGGGCAAGCTTCTCCGCGTGCATCTTGCCGAACCACCCCGTACCGATTAATCCAATCTGCAATGTCATGAACGGCTCTCCCCATTTCTCCTCGATCTGACAACATTATAAACGACTCCCGCGGCGCTCGTCCATTCATCCTTGTTCCCCGGTACCTATCCGCATCCGCCTACATACAATACATAATGAAAGCCGCGCAAACGGCGGCGATGCGGAGGGATATCCGATGAACGCAGGCAATAATACTCCAATCGTAACGAATCAACAACCGGATCTGGAGGCCGCCCTGTTTCTTGCGGGCGTATGCGGACAGACCTATGTCCAATTCAACAACAAAGAAGACGGACTGTTCCTTGTGCCGCGCACTTACTCGCTCGTCGGAGACATAGCGGCCAGCGCTTACGACAGCAGGCCGGAGCGGTTCGGCTTCGTCATCATGTCCGAACAATGCGCCGTCATGGCGTTCCGCGGGACCGGCTCCGCCGTAGACTGGGTGTCCGACTTCATCGCGCAGCAGACGCTTTACCGTCCCGTCCGCGGCGCCGGGCAGACGCATAAAGGGTTTACCGATATCTACATGTCGGCGCGGGACCAAATCTATGCCATCCTCGCGCAGCTGCCTTCCGACCTGCCGCTCTTCATTACCGGCCATAGCCTCGGCGGCGCATTGGCAACGCTTGCCGCGCTGGATATTGCCCGCAACACGCCATTCCGCTCGCCGATCGTGTATACGTACGGGGCTCCGCGCGTCGGAGATCCAAAGTTCGTCCAGACCTACAATTATTGCGTACCTACGCACTGGCGGTTCCAGAACGAACACGATATCGTGCCGCATCTGCCTCCGCTCGTCTATCAATCGCCGCGTACGAAACAAACGTATTTTTATTTGCACGTCAAAGGAGAAGTGCCGCGTTCCTTCCGAATGGGCTCCGTATCCGCCAATCATCTACTGGACAGCTATTTCGCCGACTTGGCGAAGGAACAGCCCGTCGTGGCCGCATCGATGTGCGCGGAGCCTCCAGGCTGGTGTCCGGACTTGACGAAAGCGAAATAACGGAATAAGCAGCGTGTTTCATTCCGAGATTTATAGACCCATTAAGGAGAAAATCACAAAAAACCGCGCCTGGAATCAGGCCGGCAGCACGTATAGAATGATCGCAAAAAAGTGGACGATGGAGCCGCCGAGCACGAACAGATGCCATACGGCGTGGTGATAGGGAAAGCCGCGCCACACATAAAAAATCGTTCCCGCCGTATATAGCAGCCCGCCCGCGATGAGCAGCCGAAGTCCTCCCGGAGCCAGATGCGTAACGAGCGGCTTCCAAGCGAACACGATAATCCACCCCATGGCGATGTATAGAATCGTCGACGTTACCAGAAACCGGGAGGCAAAAAACGCTTTGAACATCGCTCCCGCGATGGCGACGCCCCACACGATGCCGAAAAGCGCCCATCCTAACGCGCCTTGAACGATATGGAATAGAATCGGCGTATAAGTGCCGGCGATAAAGACGTAAATAAACGAGTGATCCAGCGACTCGAACACTTTCTTGGCTTTTCCCTGCGGAAAGCTGTGCACGAGCGTCGAAGCAAGATACAAGAGCAGCATGGCGGAGCCGTAGATCGTAAAGCTGACGACATGCGCCGCCGTGCCCTTAAGGGTCGCAAATACGATAAGAAGCACGAGGGCGGCTACGCTAAGCAGCGCGCCTATTCCGTGCGTTACGGCGTTGGCGATTTCTTCTCCTTTGGAGAAGGTATGAGTGTTGGCCATAAGTAAATCAACTCCCGAAGGTTAAGTCGGCTTCTAACGCCTTACCTTCAGTCTAAAGGATTAAAGCCACCCTTTCAACCAAGCGCCCACTCGCGTGATCGTCTTATCCAAATTGCAGACGGCGTCAGTGTCGACAAACGGCTCCGTGTTGCGGAAGTAGTCGGCATGCCCGCCAATTGTGGGGATGCCCTCCACATAACCTGGCGCGTACTTGTAATGGTTCCATCTCGGCATGGAGCTTCCCTCCCTCATCCATCCGCCCCAAGTGCCGATCTTCGTGATGGGATCGTTTAGTTTCCCCAAGCTGTCCACCGAATGAAAGTAGCTGACTCTATCCTGCAGTCTCGGGTGGATCGGCGTGCGCGGCGAACCGACTTGAACGACTCGAAAGTCCCGGACAAGCCCGTTTTCCTCCAACATCTTAGCGGCTTGGTAAGCCGCGGCCCCTCCGCCGCTATGTCCGATAAGGAGAAATCGGCCGTTCTCGTCCTTGACCGATTCCTTTAATTGGTTCCATACTTTGTGTCCTCCGATTCGCCCCGCCTTCAGCCGCTTGGACAGATCCGACCGCACTTCCAGCACCTGTCTGACTACGTTTCGGCTGGCATCCCCGTAAGGAAACAAAACTTCAATAACGGGGTCTACGCCCTCGGATCTAAGCTGCGATTCCAATTTTTCCTTGCACGCGTTAAACGCGCAAGTCGTCGTTTTTACGCCGGCCAGCAAATAAACATGAAGCGAAGATGAGCTCACCGCCATATTCGAATCCCTCCATGAACAAGATGATGGTTGATGGTTTACCCTCATTATGCGGGGACTCGCCTTATTTCATTCCTCGATCCAGATGTCAGTATCGTCCACTTTTACCTCGTATCCAAGCGCCTTGACGGTATCCGCCACGGCAATGGCGCGAAGCTTCCTCATAACCGGCGAACCGTGCGGGTTCGTGTATCCGGTCTTGACGGAACGCCGAACCAAGGCGGTTGTGACCATGACGGTCTCCTCTCCCATGTCGCGTTCCAACCGGATCAGCTCCCGTCCATTCGATCGCTTGGGCAGCCGCGTCAACTTGAGACCCAAGTGGCCGGTGAAAAAGGATTCGTCCGCGTAGACGGCGCCGTTCCATTCGAACAGCTTGCCTCTGAACGTATACGACTCTTGTCTCTGCGTTTCCCCATGTTGATTGTTAACCGCTACTTCCTCCGCCGACACATATGGCGCAAAATAATCGGAATCCGTCGCTTCCTTGTAGGCATCGAGCAATGCCGGCTCTCCCGTAATGGAATAATCGTTGACTCTGCGCGAAGGATTGTAGGCCGAAATATTGTCGACGTCGAAATAATACACGGCTTTCACCCTCGGATAGTGCTTCGCAAGCGCGCCGTATAGCCGTCTCAGCTTCTCGGAGGCAAATGCGACGTCCCGTTTGCCATCCGTAGCGGAGTAGTGGCTCGCTCCGAATTCGGAGATGGCGATCGGCTTATTCCGGCTGTATCGATCGTAAACCGCGTTAAGCAAATCGAGCGGATCTTCGCGGTCGGCGGGGTAGTCCAGATCCCCGTTATGGAAGCGGACGCTGTAGATATTGACGCCGACCCAGTCGACATAGTCGTCTCCCGGATAATAATCCGCCATCGGTTTCTCCGGCATGGCCAGCACGGACCATAACATGGCCGTAGCCGGAGCAAGCTCCTCGAACACGTCGTGAACGAGCCGCCACTTCTCCTTGTAGAGCGCCGGATTGCCGCTGTACGCGGTCCACGTTCCGTTCATCTCGGAAGCGAACCGCAGCAGGATCGGAACTCCCGCCTCTTGGGCCTGTCTTGCAAACTGCCGCAAATATGCGTCGTCCTTGACCTTATCGAGGCCTTCGTTAGGCTCCCAAGCGATATGCGGAAACGCCCCTGCCGCGACAACATCGTTTACCCATGCCTCTGGGAAAGGCTGTCCGTACCCTACGTATTTGAAAAAAGTCGCATGTTCTCTGCCAGTCATTTCATTGAATCGCCGCATGCTTTGTCCAATCGCATCGTCTTGCAGAACATACGCGCCCAAGTACGCTCCGGTTGCAGGCTCCAGCTTGGCTCTTTGGGCAAGATGATTATCGCGGGGCGTGAAATGAACGGTGAAACTTCGGTTGACGTGCCCGCTTCCTCTCATTGACCCGCCTTCCATGCCCAAGGCTAATGCGCTTTCAAATCGGGAGACGAGAAATGACGTCGCAATAACGATTATCGCGCTGCCTAGAAGCAGTCGCAATCCCTTTGCCTTCAAGAGCGCGTATCCTCCCTGTCGTATATCGTATTCGCGCCCGTGCCCTATGGTGACAGGATACGAGCCTATTATCACCATCATTCGCCATTTTTCGCCGAAATATAAGGGTGGAGCTCCTGAAATAATGGCAAAAAAGAACGCCGCCGACGATGCCGGCTGGCGTTCTCGTTTGGTTACACACCCATCTTTTTGCGCTGGTTGTTAACCTTTTTCGTATTTTGGCTCTTGAGCTCCTGAGTCCCGGTAGAATGGTGTTTCTGGCCTTGCAGACCCGATTGTCCCTGTTTCTTCTGGGCCAGCAATTGCTTCGCCCGCTCCGCTTGAGTCAGCTTCTTCGGCTGCTCCACAGCTTCGTTTTGTTCGTTCGCAGACATAGGTTCACCTCGCTTTATGCTCCGCATCTTCCTTATTCTACTACACTTATGAACCTCGTGAAAGTGCCTTTGCTCAGCTTGGCCTCACGGATAACGACAAATCCGGCCTCGACGAGCCGGGAAACGATGTTTTCGGTCGTCACCACGACAGCCCGATCCGCGAGTCCTCTGAGCGCTTTCAGCATAACCGACTGCTCCTTGGAGGGCAATACCGAACATAAGTTGTACGGCATATCCAAGATGGCCGCATCGTAATGTCCGGACCACTGCCGCATATCGCCCTTCGTAACGAGACGGCCCGAATACCCGAAGTGCTCCAGATTGATTCTGGCTCCTCTGGCGGCCAACGGATTAATCTCGACGCCTTCCGCGTCGATGCCCATCGACAAGGCTTCCACCAGCACCGTCCCCATGCCGCAGCAGGGATCGAGAAATGTCATGCCGGCCGGACTCGGTCCGACCGCGATGTTAACAAGCGCCCTGGC
>JAQSXN010000568.1 GCA_029256665.1 Paenibacillus sp. | reverse complement strand
CAGCTTCGAAGCGCTCATCGGTTTGTATCGCACGCCACGCATCGCGAGCGGTATCAGCAGAGGGATAATAACCGCGTTAAAGATCAGCGCCGACAATATCGCGGACACCGGCGAGCCTAAATTCATGACGTTGAGCAGCTCCATCTCGGGAATCGCGAGCATAAACATGGCCGGTATTATGGCAAAATATTTGGCGATGTCGTTCGCGATGCTGAACGTTGTCAATGCGCCGCGCGTCATGAGCAGCTGCTTGCCGATGGAGACGACTTCGATGATCTTGGACGGGTCGGAATCCAGATCGATCATGTTGGCGGCTTCCTTGGCCGCCGCGGTGCCGCTGTTCATCGCCAGGCCGACATCCGCCTGGGCCAGCGCCGGCGCGTCGTTGGTGCCGTCTCCAGTCATCGCGACGAGCTTGCCTTGCTCCTGCTCCCTCCGAATGACGGCGATTTTGTCCTCCGGCTTGCTCTCGGCGATAAAGTCGTCGACTCCCGCCTCGAAAGCGATCGTAGCCGCCGTTAGCGGATTGTCGCCGGTACACATGATCGTCTTGATCCCCATCTGGCGAAGCTGATCGAACCTCTCGCGCATGCCGGGTTTGACGGTATCCTTGAGATAGATCAAGCCGTAGATCCGGTCGTCGACCGCAACCGCCAGCGGCGTTCCGCCCTTCGAAGCGATGGCGTTCCCTTTTTCCTCAAGATCCTTGGGGATCGTGCCGCCAAGCGAGATAACCCACTTCTTGACGGAATCGACGGCTCCCTTGCGCACCTTGCGTCCGTCCGCGAGGTCCATGCCGCTCATGCGCGTCTCGGCTTTAAAGGGGATGAACTCGGCGCCTTCCCCCAGCTCCGCGGCATAGCTTGAGCCGCTCATTCTCATGTATTCCAGCACGGAACGTCCTTCAGGCGTCTCGTCCTGAAGCGAGGCGACGGAGGCCCATTCCCCGAGTGCCTGCTCCGTCTCGTTGCCTACGGGAATAAAGGCGCTGGCCATCCGGTTGCCGAACGTAATCGTACCCGTTTTGTCCAGAATCATCGTATTGATGTCGCCGGCGGCCTCCACCGCCTTGCCCGACATTGCGATGACATTAAACTGCGTCACCCGGTCCATGCCGGCGATGCCGATAGCCGACAACAAGCCTCCGATCGTCGTTGGAATCAGACAGACGAGAAGCGCGATGAGGACCGGAATTTCCAGCTCGACGCCAACGTAGCTCGCAATCGGAGGAAGCGTAACGATGACGATGAAGAAAATGAGCGTCAAGCTTGTTAGCAAGGTGTTAAGCGCGATCTCGTTCGGCGTTTTCTGGCGTTTCGCGCCTTCCACTAGCGCAATCATGCGATCGATGAACGACTCGCCGGGATCGCTCCCGATGCGGACGACGATCCGGTCGCTGACGACGCGGGTTCCGCCAGTCACGGAGCTGAAGTCGCCCCCGGCTTCCTTGATAACCGGCGCGGATTCCCCCGTAATCGCGGATTCGTCGACCGAGGCCAACCCTTCGATCACCTCGCCGTCGCCCGGTATCATCTCGCCTTGCGCGACGACGACCTGGTCGCCTTTGCGAAGCTCGGATGACGGAACCGCCTTGATGCCGCTTCCGACGATTTTGTTCGCCGTCATTTCCTGCTTCGATTTTTTAAGCGTATCGGCTTGCGCCTTGCCTCTTCCTTCCGCCAGCGCTTCGGCGAAATTGGCGAACAGGAGCGTAAACAGCAAGATAAGAAATACGGTCAAGTTGAATCCGAACTGCCCTTCCGCCTCGAAGTATCCGGGGAAAATCGTCATCATCAATACGACGAACGTGCCGGCTTCCACGACGAACATGACCGGATTCTTGATCATCGACATGGGATGCAATTTCTTAAAGCTGTCTATCGCCGCGCTCTTCACGATCGCGGAAGAGAGCAGCGGTTTGCGTTTCTCGTTCATCGGTTTCTCCTCATCCCTTCCGTTAACGTAGCGTGAGCTGTTCCGCGATCGGCCCCAGGACGATCGCCGGGAGGAACGTAAGCGCCCCGATGATCAATACCGTGCCGAGCAGAATGCCCATAAACAATTTGTTGTCGGTCCTGAACGTCCCGCTCGTCTCTGGCACCCACTGTTTCGCGGCCAGCGACCCCGCAACGGCCAACATGGCGATCATGGAGACGTAACGGCCAACCAGCATGACGAGCCCGGTCGTGATGTTCCAGAACGGCGTATTGTCCGCCAACCCTTCGAAGCCCGATCCGTTGTTCGCGGCCGCCGACGTATATTCGTACAGCACTTGCGTGATGCCGTGAAAGCCGGGATTCGTGATGGAGCCATGCCCGAGATTCGTCAGAAACGCGACGGCGGACGGTCCCAGAATGATGAGCGGATGGACAAGAATGACGATCGCGATCAGCTTCATCTCTTTGGGCTCTATTTTCCGACCGAGAAACTCGGGCGTCCGCCCGACCATCAGTCCGGCCAGAAACACGCCTAGAATGGCGTACATCAGCATATTGATCAGACCGACGCCTTTCCCGCCGAATACGACGTTCAACATCATTTCGGCAAGCGGCACGAGACCTCCGATCGGCGTCAGCGTGTCGTGCATATTGTTGACGGTCCCCGTCGTTGCTGCCGTGGTCACGGCGGTGAACAGCGCAGATTGCGCGATGCCGAACCGCACCTCCTTGCCTTCCATGCTGCCCCCGGAAGCGTCGATGCCGAGCCCGTTCATTGCGGGATTGCCGTTCGTCTCCGCAACGTAGACCGTAGTCAGGAATATAAGAAACAACGTCATCATGGCGCCGAATACGACCCAGCCTTGCTTGCGGTTTTTGGCAAACATGCCGAACGTATAGGGCAGCGCGGCCGGCAACAGCCACATCGACAGAATCTGAATGACGTTCGTAAGCGGGTTCGGATTCTCGAACGGATGCGCCGAATTGGCTCCAAAGAAGCCCCCGCCGTTCGTTCCGATGTGCTTGATCGATTCCAGCGCCGCCACCGGCCCGATCGCGATGGTCTGCGTCTCTCCTTCCAACGTCGTGACGGTTAGGTTCGACTGCAGCGTTTGCGGCACTTGCAAAGCGACTAAAGCAAGCGTCACAAGGATCGCCGCCGGGATAAAGATCCGGATATGCGCTTTGACGAAATCTTGAAAGAAGTTCCCGATCGTTGCTCCCTTGCTAGTCAACCCCCGAATAAAAGCGATCGCCATGGAGAAGCCCGTCGCGGCCGAGGTAAACATCAGCATCATGATGACGGCCATCTGGGAGAAATAAGTCAGCCCCGTCTCGCCGCTGTAATGCTGCAGGTTCGTGTTCGTAATAAA
>JAQSXN010000015.1 GCA_029256665.1 Paenibacillus sp. | reverse complement strand
GGGTAGGAATGACAACAGCAGGGCAATGTCATCGAGTAAAAAATGACATCCAGCTCGCCTAAAAGGTGCGTGAGACGCCAAGCGGATGTAAAAAATGACATCCAGCTCGCCCAAAAGGTTCGTGAGAGGCCAAGAGGATGTAAAAAATGACATCCAGTTCGCCTAAATGGTGAATGAGAGGCTAAGCGGATGTAAAAAATGACATCCAGTTCGCCCAAAGGGTGCAGCAGTAGCCAGATAGATGTAAAAAATGACATCCAATCGCGCATAGTCGGTCCGTCCGGCACCGATTGTGTGTAGAAAATGACACCCAATTGCGTGCTGTCCGTCTGTCCGTCGCGACGGGATGTTAAATGTTAAAAACGACATACGCCGTCCACAGCTTCTCGCAACGAAAAAAGGCCGTTTCACAGGTCGCGCTGCTTGCGCTCCCATGAAACGGCCTCTCCGTTATTGTTCTACGTGGTTGCTCTACATTACGTCTCAGCATCATAGCTTTACCTTAGCGTTATACAGCAACCATCGCTAGAACACTTGCGTCAGCCTCGCCCAACCGCCGCTTACGGCATTGCCTTGCCTTCGAGTACTTCGACGTCGGCAGGAAGGACGTCTTCGCCTTCGTAGATCATAAAGCGGCCTTCCAGCCATTCGATCCGAAGCAGCTTCCGATCATCCGACTGGAATCGCCAAACGGACTGCTCGCCGCCCTGCATGAAGGGCGACTTGCCCATGGTCGTCACGTATTCGGCATAATGCTCCTCCAGATGATACGTGCGTCCGTCCAGCTCCAGCGTCATCGGAACTTCCGTAATGCTGTCGAGCCGTCCGTCGATGGGCGAGAAGATGGAGTACGCGTTCGTCTCGCGCTCCTCGACGAGCAGGTAGGTCAGCTCCGCGCCGTCCTGCAGCGTCAGCATGGTCGTGCGGCGACGGCTGTTGAGCACCCTTCCGATGACTTGGTACGTGACGAGAGATACCTCGCACACGTCCCCCGGACCGGTCGCCAGAATGCTGCGCGGCGCCGCTTGCGGCTCGGGGCGTTTCATGATGCCTTTGATTCGCTTGAATATGCTCATGTCGGATTCCGCTGCCTAGTTCTTCTCGTACTGCTTGAGAAGGGCGGCCAGCTCGTCGTCGACGGCTTTGTTCTTGCCGAGGTTCGAGAATTCTTCGTCGATGGACTTGCCTTTGGAAGCGGCAAGATCGTTGCTTGCTTCCGCCATCGCTTCGGCCTGCAGCATCTTCTCTTCCATACGCTTCATGCCGGCAGCACCCGTGCCCGAGCCGAATCCGGACATCACTTTGTTGATCTGCGTTTGCGTCTTCGCCGCTTGATATCGAGCGACAAGCGTCTCGCGTTTGTTCTTCATATCTTCAAGCTGCTTGCGCATCTCGTCGAGCTTCGCGCGCAGGTTGTTCGCGAGCAATTGATTCTCGGCATAAGCTTCCTTGTATTCGACGACCTTCTTCTCGACGGCTTGTTTGTCCTCGAGCACGCGGCGGGCGAGATCCACATTGCCTTCTTGCACCGCGACATGAGCTTGCTCCGAACGTTTCTGGAACAGCGCTTCCTGCTCCTCGTACAGCTTCTTGAACTTTTTCTCGAGGGCGATCTGGGAAGCGACTGCTTTCTCGGCGTCCTGCAAATCTTCGGTCATATCCCGGATATATTGGTCGGTCAATTTGACTGGATCTTCAGCTTTCTCAATCAAGGCATATACATTGGAGAGGGTCAGATCACGCAATCTTTTGAACAAGGACATGTGAATACCTCCGTTTAATTTTTATTTATTTTTACTTGATGACTCTTTTACGCAATTCCATTATAATACGTTTCAACTGATTAACGGGAGGAGCCTGTTATGATATTTCTGAGAATATGGGGGACGAGGCTGCTTCGGCTCAATCCAATGACGATTGCGGTCATCGTTATATTGTTTACGGGGCTTGGCGCCGCATTCGCGTACGCGATCGAACCGGACACGTTCGGCACCTGGTTTAACGCCTTCTATTGGGTGCTGACGACGATGGCGACGGTCGGATACGGGGATTATTTCGCGGTTACGGTGCTCGGCAAAGCGTTTACGATTTTTTTGTACATTTTCGGCATTGGATTACTCAGTTTGGTTATCGGCAAGGTAATCGATTCGTTCGCGATATTTAAACAGAAGAGGGGAGCTGGGGAATTGACCTATCAAGGCTCGAATCACATCGTGATCATCAATTGGAGCAAAAAAGCGCAAACCGCCGCGGAGGATCTGCTGTCGCATTCGCCGCAAACCGATATCGTGATCATCGACGACGGGCTTGCCAGGCATCCCATGGAGGAGCTTAATCAAGTTCACTTCGTGAAGGGGGATCCGTCCGAGGACGCCGTGCTGGCCAAAGCATCGATCGGCAAGGCGAAATCGGCGATTATTTTTGCGGATATGCGGATCGACGAGGGATCGCTTGTCGACGGGAAGTCGCTGCTGATTACGTCCAGCATCGAAAGGATAGCGCCGCAGGTGCATACGACCGTGGAGATCGTGCACGAAAAACATATTCGAAACTTCAAGCATGCGCATGTCAACGAGTTCGTATTGTCGCATGACGCGATATCGCGGCTGGCCGTCCGGTCGGCGTTGCAAGAGGGCAATACGGATCTGCTCAGACAACTGATGAGCAAGCAGGATGAAGAAGATATTTACGAGGTGAAGCGGGCCCAGGCTTGGAAGACGTACGGAGACGCATTCAAGTCCTTGCTGGAACAGGGTGCGACGTTGATTGCCGATCGGGGCGACATGAGCATTAACCGCAAGCTGTCAGCCAGCCTCCCGGACGAGGCCAGGTTGTTCGTGATCTGCGACAAAGAGACGTACGCCCGTTTGAGCGCGGCGCCGAGAGGGTAAATATAGAGCGAACTTGCATCTGCTATTGGAGATGCGGGCTCGCTCTATTTTTTTGTAGGGAGGCGGTGAGCATGCGAGGATGGAAGGGCGCGAATGCAGACCATCCGTTCAGGAAATAGTAGGTATGGAACAGGAGGGACGATCATGTCGCTAACGCCGGAGCAGCGCATTCAGCTGCATGGATTCAATAACTTGACCAAATCGCTTAGCTTCAACATGTACGATATTTGCTACACCAAAACCCGCGAGGAGCGCGAAGCCTATATCGCCTACATCGACGAGCAATACAATTCGGACCGATTGACGTCGATCCTTAAGCATGTTTCAGATATTATCGGGGCGCATGTGCTTAACGTGGCCAAGCAGGACTACGTGCCGCAAGGGGCCAGCGTGACCATTCTCGTATCGGAGGGGCCGATCGTGGAGGTGCCGGAGGAATCGTACGAGGAGTCGCCGGGACCGCTGCCGTCGATGGTCGTCATGGCGCTCGACAAAAGCCACATCACAGTGCACACGTACCCCGAATACCATCCGGATGAAGGGATCAGCACGTTCCGGGCGGATATCGACGTATCGACCTGCGGAGAAATTTCGCCGCTCAAGGCGCTTAACTATCTCATCCACTCCTTCGACACGGATATCATGATGATCGATTACAAGGTGCGCGGCTTCACTCGAGACATTTACGGGAACAAGCTGTTCATCGATCACGAAATCAACTCGATCCAGAATTACATCCCGGAAGAGCAGAGCAAGCAGTTCGACATGATCGACGTCAACATCTATCAGGAAAACCTGTTCCATACCAAATGCAGGCTCAAGCAATTCGACCTGAACAATTATTTGTTCGGCTACACCAAGGACACGTTGTCGGACATGGAGCAAAAGGAAATCACGGACCGGTTGAAGTCGGAGATGGACGAAATATTCTATCATATCACTAGATAAGGAGCTGGTAATCATGGCAAATTCAACGGAAAAGAAGCAGGTATTCCCGCCGCAAAATCAAACCCGGCAGCCGGGCATCGAGTCGGAGATGAATCCGCTCCCCGTGTTCGACGACGGCAACTACAAGGCGGCGGGCAAGCTCGCGGGCAAGGTTGCCATCATAACCGGCGGCGACAGCGGCATCGGACGCGCGGTCGCGGTCGCTTACGCGAAGGAAGGGGCTTCGCTGTGCATCGTTTACAAGGATGAACACGGGGACGCCAAACAAACGGAGGAGCTGGTGACCGGGTTAGGCGCGAAGTGTCTGCTGCTGCCCGGCGATATCGGCGACGAGTCGTTTGCGAAGGAAGTCGTAAAGAAAACGGTCGCGGAATTCGGCAAGTTGAACATTTTGGTCAACAACGCCGCGGAGCAGCATGTCCGGCAAAAGCTGGAGGATATTACTGCGGAGCAGCTGCACGCCACGTTCCGGACGAACGTGTTCGCCATGTTCTATTTGACGATCGCGGCAATGCCGCATCTAACAAATGCGGGCGTCATCATTAACACGGCGTCCATTACGGCGTACAAGGGCAACCCCACGCTGATCGATTATTCGTCGACCAAAGGGGCGATCGTGTCGTTTACGCGCGCGCTTGCCGCGAACGTGGCGGGCCAAGGCATCCGCGTCAACGGCGTCGCGCCGGGGCCGATCTGGACGCCGCTGATCCCGGCGTCGTTCGATCCGCAGGCGGTGTCCACCTTCGGCTCGGATACGCCGATGGGACGCGCCGGCCAGCCGCATGAGCTGGCGGCCGCTTACGTCTACTTGGCTTGCGACGACTCCAGCTACATGACCGGCCAGATACTGCACATCAACGGCGGCGAAGTCGTGAACGGCTAGGGCAGGCACAGGCAAGCACGGGCAAGCCTGTTGGAGAGCTGCGACGCCGCATCGGGGATTGCATCGATAGCCACATCGGGAGACTGCATCGATACCCCGCATCGCGAGGCTTGCGATTACAAGAAGCCATGCTTCTTGGCGTAATTGCCCCAGTGCGGCCGCGCGCCGTCGACGTCCCGGATGCCGTACATATCCGACAACGTCCAGCTAGGCAGCACCTTCCCGGAGTAGGCCGCATAATTCGGATCCGCGGCGAGCGCGGCGAGGCCCCGCCCGATGTAATGCGGGGTCTCCGACTGGGCGAAATGCTCCGCGTCCTTGATGCCCCCCGTAATGGCATCCCGCCAGTTGCTTTCGGCGACGCCGAAATGCTCCAGCATTTCCTCGGAGCGGAGGAAGCCGGGCGTTGCGGCGAGCGCCGTTACGCCATGCGGCTTCAGGTCCGAAGCCATCGCTTCGGCAAGGTGGATGGGCGATATTTTGGCCAGGCTGTAGAACAGGTTGCCGCGATAGCGATAGTCGATGCCGTCGGTCACCTCGATGATTAATCCGCTTCCCGCTTCAACCATCAGCGGCGCGCCGTAGTAGCTCGTGATCATATGGGCTTTTACGGCGCGTTCTTGCACCAGGAGACCGCTGGGCAAAGAATGCTCCCAAAACGACTTGCCCCACTCCACCAGCTTCTCGCCGCCCCAAATATTGTTGACGAGCACATCGAGTCTCCCGTTCTGCTCCTCGCGAATTCTCGCGAACAAGGCTTCGACCTCGGACGGAACCGTATGGTCCGCGCGGACCGCTATGCCTACGCCTCCGGCTTGGCTGACCAGCTCCGCCGTTTCTTGAATCGTCTCGGACCTGTTCAGATCCGAAGGCTTGCCCGTCACGCTTCTGCCCGTGCAATAGACCGTTGCCCCGGCCGCGCCGAGCCCGATCGCGATTCCTCTTCCGGCGCCTCGCGTCGCTCCCGCGACGACCGCTACTTTTCCTTGCAATGGATAGTTGTTCATGTCGAATCATCCTTTCTTTTTGTATTCATCATACTCGACGTAACATGACAACCTCTGTCATGATTGAAGCGATATAATAGAAATCGTGGCCATCAAATTAGACAGTCAGGAAAAGGGGGCAGGGCAGCATGCGGGCAAGCCGGCTGGTATCCATCATATTGTCGTTGCAGAATCATGGCAAAATGTCCGCGAGGCAGCTGTCGGAGCAGCTCGAGGTATCCGAGCGGACGATCCTCCGGGATATGGAGGAGCTCAGCGCCTCCGGCGTGCCGGTGTACGCCGAGAGGGGCAAGGAAGGCGGCTGGCTGCTGGCGGAAGGGTACCGGACTACCCTGACGGGCATCCATGCCGACGAGCTTGCCGCGCTATTGGTTGCCAGCCGGCCCGAGCCGCTGAGCGACCTCGGCCGCGGGCATCAGCTGGAGGCCGCGCTGCAGAAGCTGCTGGCGGCCGCGACGGAATCGGCGCGCAGCGGCGCCGAAGCCGTCCGGCGCAAGCTGCATATCGACGGCGCCGGCTGGCAGCCGGACCGCCAGCGCAGCGAGCCCGCGGCTTGTCTGGCCGCCGTGCAGGAAGCGGTGTGGCAGGAGCGGGCGCTGCGGATCGCGTACATGCGGGACGGCGCCGAGAAGGTCCGCCGCGTTCATCCGCTTGGCCTCGTCGCGAAGCGCGGGGTCTGGTATCTGGTAGCCGGCACGGAGAAGGAGGAGCCGCGGACATTCCGCATCTCTAGACTGCTGTGGGCCGAGGCGCTGCCGGAGATCTTCGAGACGCCTGTCGGCTTCGACCTTGCCGCCTATTGGGAGAGCTCGCTGGAGCGGTTCCGCGAGCAATTGCCACGTTATCCGGCCAAGCTGAGGGTTCGCGCCGACGCCATGAAGCGGCTTGAGACGCAGCGGTTCGTGGCCGTTCGGAGCAGCCATGCTGCGGAGGCCGAGGCTGGCTGGACCGGCGATGGCCATGTCAACACGGAACGGGTCGCCGATTGGGTGTTCGTGGAGGCTGAATTCGAGACGCCGGATTCGGCATGCGAGATCGTGCTTGGCTTCGGAGGCCGCATCGAGGTTCTGGAGCCGCCGGAGCTTCGGCGGTTGGTCAAGGATGAAATCCGTTCCGCATCGATGGTATACTTGTAAGTGCCCGAAAGATCTTAAGGGCGATGGAAGAGAATACATCCAACTTAGTGCCGAGGAGATGCATGTACATATGACAACAACTAATTTGAAAGCGAATTTCGAGAAATACGCCGAGCTTATCGTGCGTACCGGCGTTAACGTTCAGCCCGGCCAAGAAGTGTTCATGGCGGGGGCGTCGATCGAGATGGCGGAGCTGGTCCGCCAAATCGCGGCCAAAGCCTATGAGGCCGGCGCCTCCAACGTCCACGTCGATTGGGTGGACGATGCGCTCTCCCGGCTCAAATACGAGAAGGCCGACGAAGCGACTTTCGCAAGCTTTCCCGCCTTCGAGACGATGAAACGGAATCACTTCGTCGAGCGCAATGCCGTCTTTATTTCCCTGGTGGCATCGAGCCCGGATCTGCTCAAAGGCATTGCTTCGAGCCGCATTTCGGCTTTCCAGAAAGCTTCCGGCGAAGGCTTGAAGGAGTTCCGCAAGGCGATCCAATCCGACAAGGTCAGCTGGACGGTCGTCGCCGGCGCGGGCAAGGAGTGGGCGAAGAAAGTATTCCCGGACGCTTCCGAAGCCGAAGCGGTCGACAAGCTGTGGAACGCGATATTCGATTCCGTGCGCCTGCATGACGCGGATCCCGTCGCCGCATGGGTGAAGCATAACGAGACGCTGCACGTGAAAGCGGAAGCGCTGAACGAGAACCGGTTCCGCAAGCTGCATTACCGCGCGCCCGGCACCGATTTGACGGTGGAGCTGCACGAAAAGCATCTGTGGGTGGCGGCAGGCAGCACGAATCAGAACGGCTTCTCCTTCATGGCGAACATGCCAACGGAGGAAGTGTTCACGGTGCCGCTTAAGAACGGCACGAACGGCTACGTGTCCAGCACGAAGCCGCTTAGCTACGGCGGCAACATCATCGACAACTTCAAGCTGACGTTCGAGAACGGACGTATCGTGAAAGCAGAGGCCGAAGAAGGCGAAGAAATTCTTCAGAAGCTGGTCGAGATCGACGAAGGCAGCCATTATCTCGGCGAGGTGGCGCTCGTGCCGCATCGCTCTCCGATCTCCGAGTCCGGCATCTTGTTCTACAACACGTTGTTCGACGAGAACGCCTCGAACCATCTGGCGATCGGCAGCGGCTACGCGTTTAACGTGGAAGGCGGCAAAACGATGTCCGCCGAAGAGCTGGAAGCGCATGGCGTCAACGCCAGCATCACGCATAACGACTTCATGATCGGCTCCGCCGAGATGGACATCGACGGCATCAAGGAGGACGGCACGGTCGTGCCGGTATTCCGCGCAGGCAACTGGGCGATCTAGATTTTCATTGACGTGTTTAAAACCTCCAATCCCGCGGTTAACGCGGTGCTGGAGGTTTTTTGATTTATAGGAAAGTATAAGTTTTCTCTACACTGGGCCTATAAATCTCGGAATGAAACGCGCTGCGACGCCAAAGGACGGCGACAGCCGTTTCACCTTGTCGTTGGCTAATGCAATAACCCCGTGCTTGCGAAATCGATCTTGAATTCGGTCGTGACGCGAACCTCCGGATAAGCGGCATTCCAGTCCAGCCCCTTCCATATGGCCGGGTGCGTCATCTTGATCCGTCGTCCGATTCCCAAGGCATCGCAGCGGGCGGCTTGCAGCTTGCGAATCACGAGGGAAGCGTGCTTCTGAAGCGTCTCCGCAACCTCGTTGTTCAGGTGGTCGATTTTAGCGGCAACGTCGCCCGTGAGCGGGTAACTCGAAATGTCGCCCCGCAGCTTCACTTTGACAACGCATTCGATTCGACCCGTCGCTTCATCGATCCGAACGTCCATGCGATTGGTCGCTTTAACGACTTCGAATATCATCGAGTCGGTCATCTGTGGAAGCGGGATGTCCAATAAGGTCGTTTTGTTTAATTTGCCCATCATCAGCAACAGGAGCTTGCTTTCGTTCTGCGACATGGACGAGCCGGTGTACTTGTCGCCGTCCATCAGCGCGACGCTCTCGATAACGATGCGATTGCTGGGGCGTTTGATGATGATGGGAATCACGATGTCGGCATTTTCGTCCAGCAACTCCGTCCACAACGTATACAAAGTCTGCTCCGGCGCTACGGAGGCGAACTGGGCTCCCTGGATCATCTGCATGATATCGAAGGCGATCGGGCTGCCCGTCGGCGTCTTCCCGACTTCCAGCATATCCGCGGCCTTTCCCTTCGCGATCAGGAAGCTGGAATTCAAGTTCCCTTTGGCGTTTCGGTAGAACACTTCGAGAGGCGCCATAATGCCCTTCTTCGCAAGCTCCTCGCCGATGATGACGATGTTCGTCTTGGACGCTTCGATTTTGCCCGGCATCATGTTGTTGATCAGCATGCCGATCTCCGTGACGGACTCGCCGACGGCCTGAACGATCTCGTCCTTCTCGTCGAATTGTCCCCCGCCTTTGTTGATCAGCTTAACCGTGCTCGCCGTTCCCAAGATGCGGCCGTTGTCGGCGGCATCCAAGGCGATCCCGTTGATGATTTTTTTGTTGACCAGCTTATCGGTGTCCCAACATCCGGGAAGGAGAAGCAGCAGGACCGCGGTTACCAGCATATGAAGGATTCGATTCATTCGGGCCTCCGACTTACGTTCGACTTCGTCAGATAGGATTGGGCAAGCAGGAGCGCCGGCAATATGCCGATCATAAAAAAGTAGCCGTACTGGACCCACGCGGAGATGATCGCCATGTCTCTCACCTTCTCGAACCCGTACCCCAAGGCGTATACGATCCCGCTGCCGATCCATACGTACTTGCGGTGGGAGCTCGACCGTGGAGAGAGGCTGCGGCTGGCCATATAGAGATATCCAACGAATATCGACGTCATGGCGAAAATCCAAATGGACAAAAAAATCAGATCGAGCCTGTCGGCCAACTGGAAGGAGAGCCCCTTGAACAGAAACAATACCGGCTCTTTCACGAGCTTTAAGGCGCGAGGGCTGAAGCTGACTAGGCAAAGCACCACGAAATACGCGTAGAACAAGGTGACAAAAACGTTCGCGGCCGTCAACGTGGGCATAAATCGAACGGATTGGCCGTTTTCGCGATGGACCCTCGCGAAGAGAAACAACACGACCTCGAAGCCGATCATCGCAAAAAAGGTGTTTTCGCTGCCGGTCAAAATGCCGGACAAGCCGGATCTGCCGACAGGCGTAACATAGGAGATGTGCATGTCGTGCGTAAACGCGGTCAAGCTGAACAGCAGAATCAGTACGAACAGGATGGATGCGAACGTAAAGAATCGCTCGATGGCGCTCAAGGTCTGAAGGGATAGATACAGAAAGGCGCACGCGATCAAGGTCAAAATAACCGGCTCCGGCGTCTTCGGAAGCAGCCAAGTATGGACGAGCTGTACGAACAACGAAATCGCGTAGCCGGCAATGAACATAAACAACGAGAAATAGACGATATTGATCGTCCTTCCGGCGAACGTGCCGAACAGCTCGACGGTCATCTCGCTGAGTATGCGGCCAGGCATCCGGTAATAGAGCTTCGCGTACACGAACAATAGAAGCTGGATAACCGCTCCGGCGACAAGGATGGATATCCAGGAATCCCCGTCTGCGGAACCGTAAATTTCGGAAGGGAGGGATAGGACGCCGATGCCGATCTGGCATTTGATCATCCAGATGAACAGTCCGAACTTCGTAATCGTATCCTTGGATCGTTCATGCGAAAGTTCCATGGCTCATCGCCCTCCCTTCGGCCGCGGCATGCCGGCATTCCGCTTCCAAGGCAGCTTCAGGAACTTGGTTCCGGGGTAGCGGATATACATGTCGCGGAGACCTTCCCTGGCGCGGAACGGACCGAACGGCGAGAAGTAAGGCACGCCGAACATCTCGAGCTTGCACAGATGGATGAAGATAAACATGAGCATGATGGAAATGCCGAAAAAACCGAACAAGGTCGCGGCCAGAATCGTCGAGAATCCTAGCACCCGTAGGCTGGTGCCGAATTCGCTGATCGGTGTGACAAAGGAGGAGATGGCGGTAAGGCCGATGACGACGATCATCGTGTGGGAGATCAGATGCGTCTCCACGATCGCCGTCCCGATGACGAGACCTCCGACGACCCCGATCGTCTGCGCGATTGAGGAGTGGAGACGAATGGCGGCTTCTTTCAGCAATTCAAGTATGACCTGCATAGTGATGGCTTCCATAATCGGAGGGAACGGCACGTAGGTGATCGCCACTTTGACGGAGTATAGAATGCCGATCGGAAGCACCTCCGAATGGAAGGAGACGATTGCGATATAGATGGCCGGCAGGCTGATGGCGAATACAAAGCCGATCATCCGGACGATTCGGTTGAAGGAACCGACGATCCAGCGGTTGTTGTAGTCATCCGGAGACTGGTAGAACGCGAAGAAGGTGATCGGCAGCACTAGCGCGCTGGGGCTTCCGTCTACGAGCAACGCTATTTTGCCATCCATGATATAGGATACCGATCGGTCCGGCCTTTCGGTCTGCAGCGTTTGCGGAAAAGGGGAGAAGGGATGCTCCTCCAGAAACTCGGCGATATTGCCCGTGGAGTACAGATGCTCCGCGGAAAATTCGGACAGCCGTCTCTCGCATTCGGCCACGATATCCGCATTGGCCAGATTGTCCATATATACGAGGGCGATCTTGGTCTTCGTAAGTTTGCCCAGCGTCATATAGGCGACCTTGAGATTGGGATGATGAATGCGTCTGCGAATCAGATAGATATTCGTGTTTAATTGTTCAACAAAACCGTCGTGGGCGCCCATTGTCACTTGTTCGCTATGCGGCTCGTTCGGCGAACGCCCCAACGATTCTGCGGCATTAATGACATAGGCTAAAGGTTGTCCTTCCATCAACAGCGCGCAATGGCCTTCAAGCAAGGTATTGCCTAACGCGGCGATGTCATGCGATGGGATCCGGTCTAGAGGCGCCAGGATATCTTCGGCTTTTTCCGCTGACGACTCCCCGATATGCCGAAACAGCTTGAACTGGATGGAATCGGCATGGACAAGCGACTCCAAGTAAATCAGGACGCATGACGAATCAGACCAAACGACTGGTCTTATTATTAAATCGCCGGTATGGGAAAAATGCGTTTGTATATCCGAAAGAAGTTTCGTCAGCTCATCCGACATCGCAACCTGTGTCAAGTTCTCGCCTCCTAACGTTATGTCGGTAGTATTTGCATAGAAGAGCCGAAACATCCATAATTTAACGCTAGAACGGGCCGCCTATATGACATTTGTCATGTGGCATTCTTGACGTTTATGACTGTTAGAGATGACGTCAAATTGCCTACAATAGAGTTATAACTGTTATTGACGCGGAATGCGGCCATCAGAAGGTCGGCAGCGGCGTCACTCAAGGAGGAAGCTGGCATGATGGAACCAAAGCAAGCCCAATTAAAGAAAAGCATAGCCCCTTTCGAAAAAAACGATCCTAAAGTCAGCTTGGGCCAATTGGCCAATACGTTAATTCCTTTAGTCGTCCTGTGGGCGGCGGCTTACTACAGTCTGTCGATCTCTTATTGGCTGACGCTGGGCATTAGCGTGATCGCGTCGGCTTTCGTCGTGCGCACGTTCATCATTTTCCACGATTGCTGCCATGGTTCGTTTTTCTCGAACAAAAAAGCGAACGATATCCTTGGCATCATTACCGGCGTTATTACGCTGGTGCCTTACCAGCAGTGGAAAAATACCCATGCCATCCATCACGCCACGAGCAGCAACCTAGACAAGCGAGGAATCGGCGATCTATGGATTCTGACGGTTGAAGAATACGCGGCGCTTCCGTTGCTTCAAAAGCTGGCTTACCGCGGGTACCGTCATCCGCTCGTCATGTTCGGATTAGGACCGATCTTCGTATTCGTGCTTCAATATCGCTTTAACCGCAAAGGCGCCCGTCGCAAGGAGCGTCTCAACACTTATCTGATGAACGCGTTGATCGTCGGCGCCTACGCATTGATGGGCTTTGCTCTCGGCTGGCAATCGTTCCTGCTTGTCCAAGGGCCGATCTTCTACCTGTCCGGGGTGCTCGGCATCTGGCTGTTCTACGTGCAGCATCAATTCGAAGATTCGTACTTCGAGAAGGACGACGAATGGAGTTACGTCATGGCGGCAGTCGAAGGCAGCTCCTATTACAAGCTTCCGAAAGTGCTGCAATGGCTGACCGGGAATATCGGCTTCCATCATGTGCATCATCTTAGCCCTAAAGTTCCCAATTATTATCTGGAAGACGCTCACGCAGCTACGCCGCCGCTGCAGAAAGCGACGACGATTACGATTCTTCAGAGCCTCGAGTCGCTCAGGTTCCGGTTGTGGGACGAGCGCGACAAGAAGTTCGTGAGTTTCAGAGACGTAAGGGATCGGATCGGCAAACGACGCGAGAGGCCGTCAGGGGCCAGACGCCCCAAACGGGCTGTATAACCGGCCGAAATAAGCGCCCCTGGGGCGAGGACTAGCGCAGGCGCGGCTTATTGCGCGGATACTCGCTCGAGGATAAAATAAAAGGAAAAAAGAAGAAGGAAGGACGACCCATGAACAAGTGGCATCAAATATTCAGTCGCAGCACGGGGCTTACGGGTCTTAGCCCGTATGTATGGGTCGTCTTCTGCATCCTTCCGTTTTATTTCATATTCCGATCGTCGTCAACGCCGGAGGTCGTCTCCGGCATTGTGATGATCATTTTATTTTTTGTCTGCTACCGGCAATCGTTTGTCTCGAGGGGGTGGCTGGTCTACTTCTGGACCAGCGTCCAGATCCTGATCTCGATTGCGATGACGGTACTGTTCAGCTACGTATACTTTTCGATTTTTCTTGCTTTTTTTATCGGCAACGTCAAGAACAGGGCGGGGTTCTACACGCTGTACGCGATTCATCTCATCAGTACGTTCGTTACGGTCAACTACGGACTGGTGACGCAGAATAAATTGTTTTTCACGCAATTTCCGTTTATCTTGATCTGTCTGATCGTCGTTATTCTGCTACCCTTCAACACGTATAGCCAGAAGAAACAGGATCGGCTGGAGGGACAGCTGGAGGATGCGAACAAACGGATCGATGAGCTAGTCAAGCTTGAGGAACGCCAGCGGATCTCGCGGGATCTCCACGATACGCTCGGCCAGAAGCTGTCGCTCATCGGGCTTAAGAGCGACCTTGCCGGCAAGCTTGTGCATCAAGATCCTGAGCGCGCCCATGCCGAGATGCTGGACGTGCAGCAGACGGCCCGCCACGCGCTTAAGGAAGTGCGGGAGATGGTCACGCAGATGCGAGGCACGCGTCTTGACGAAGAGATGCATCGCGTCGGCCAAATTCTTGCCGCCGCGGACATCGAGCTGTCGCTGACGGGCGATCCAAAGCTGGCCAATACGACCCTGCTTGCCGAGAACGTGCTAAGCATGTGCCTGAAGGAAGCGGTGACGAATGTCGTGAAGCATAGCCGCGCCATGAAGTGCGACATCGCGATCCAATCGACGGATACCGAGGTCGCCGTTGCGGTCAAGGATGACGGAGTCGGCATGACGCTCAGACCGGGCTATTACCGGGGGAACGGGCTGCGGGGAATGAAGGAGCGGCTGGAGTTCGTCAATGGCAGCCTGGATGTTTCTTCGGATCGGGGCGTAGCCATTACGTTTCGCGTGCCGCATGCCGTTAAGCAACCAATGAAGGGGCTGTAACCATGATCAAGATCGTTATCGCTGAAGATCAGAGAATGCTGCTGGGAGCGCTCGCCTCCTTGCTTGACCTGGAAGAGGACATGACCGTCGTCGGCCGGGCCGGCAATGGCGAAGAAGCCCTAAGGCTTGTCGCGCAGCATCAGCCCGATATTTGCATCATGGATATCGAGATGCCCTCCAAGAGCGGTCTTGAGGCGGCGGAGGAGCTAAAGGGGCGCTGCAAGGTCATTATTCTGACGACGTTCGCCAGATCCGGCTATTTCGAGCGAGCGCTTAAGGCCGGCGTCAGCGCCTATCTGCTGAAGGACAGTCCCAGCGAGGAGCTCGCGAGCTCCATCCGCAACGTAATGGCGGGGCAGCGCATTTATGCGTCCGAGTTGATGGACGAGGCTTACGGCGGCGGAGGACTCGACAATCCGCTCACGGAGCGGGAGAAGGAAGTGCTCGGTCTCGTGGCAGACGGGAAAAACACGAAGGAGATCGCGACGGAGCTGTTTCTGACGACGGGAACGGTGCGCAATTATATCTCCGTTATTCTCGACAAGCTGGGCGTCAGCAATCGGATCGAAGCTATCACGCGATTTAAAGAGAAAGGCTGGTTCAAGTAACCGGTCTTTTTTATTTATAGGAACCTTGTTTACCAATTTTCCCAATTCAGTGCAACTTCTCTATCATTTTGACCGTAATAGGTATGGTACATATTGGTACAAATGATAGAAAACATGCAGTGGAAAGGGAGAGACAAATGAAGGATTGGTTGAAAAAGGCGGCGCCTGTCGCGCTGGCGGG
>JAQSXN010000567.1 GCA_029256665.1 Paenibacillus sp. | reverse complement strand
GCGACAGGGTCTTCGATGACCGCGCAATCCAGCCCGAAGATGTCTTTGACGAGCGTGTTCGTGACGACCTCTGACGGAGTGCCTTCGGCCACCAGCTTGCCCTCGTGAAGCGCGAAGATGTGGTCGGCGTAACGCGCGGACAAGTTGATGTCGTGCAGCACCATGACGATCGTCGTGCCCAGCGTACGGTTAAGGTCGGTGAGCAGATCCAATATCTCGACCTGGTACGTAATGTCGAGGAAGGTGGTCGGCTCGTCGAGGAACAGAATATCCGTCTGCTGCGCCAGCGCCATGGCAATCCATACGCGCTGGCGCTGGCCGCCGGATAGCTCGTCGATATGGCGATTGGCGAATTCGGTTATTCTCATTATATCCATCGCTTCGGCGACGGCTTCGTAATCCTTTTTCGTCCAGCTTCCGAACAGGGATTGATGGGGGAAACGCCCTCGTCCCACTAAGTCCGCCACGGTAATGCCTTCCGGCACGATCGGCGATTGCGGCAGCAGGCCGACCACTCTAGCCAATTGTTTGGGCGGAATCTTGGCGAGCGGCTTGCCGTCGATCGTGACCGTCCCGGCTGTCGGCTTGATCAGTCTGGCCATCGTCTTGAGCAGGGTGGACTTGCCGCAGCCGTTGGATCCGATAATGACGCTGATCCGGTTGCTCGGAATGACAAGATCAACACCGTGGATGACCGTCTTATTCTCGTAACCGGCTACGATTCCTTCGACCTGAAATTGATGTGTCGGCTTCATTATAATTCTCCCTTTCGATTCATTCGGATCAACAAGAAGATCAGATACGGCGCTCCGAGCAATCCGGTGATGATGCCTACGGGGAATCTGTACGCAAATGCAAATTGTCCGATGAGATCCGACGCCAAAACCAAATTAATGCCTACCAAGCCTGCCGGGATTATGCCCGAGAAGCCGATGCCGACTAACCGCTTCGCGATCGGTCCCGCCAGGAAGGAGACGAAGGCGATAGGCCCCGTAGTCGAGGTGGCGATCGCGATCATGCAGACGGAAGCGATGATGAGCAAGATCCGCGTTCGATCGGTGCTCACGCCGAGCGAGGAAGCCGTTTGCTCTCCGAGCTCCAAAATGTCTAGATGTTTGCTCAGCGCAAGGAGAATAGGCGTGCATACGAGTACGGTAATGATAAGCGGCGGCAGCCTATCCAGCTGAGAGCCGTTGAGGCTGCCCGCCAGCCATCTGACCGCCGCGGGAAGGTCTTGCTCCGCGCCAACCAGCATCACGTAGGAGATAAAGGCGTCCAGCATGGCTTGAATGCCGATGCCGATCAGGATCAGCCGCCCGATCGAGAAAGCCTTGCCGCGGGATAACAAATAAATGATAATCACCGTCACGAGACCCGCCACGACGGCAGCGACGGACACGACGGCTCCGCTCGCATGAAGCACGACAATGCAGTACACGGCGGCGGCGCTGGAGCCGGACGTAATGCCGATCACGTTGGGGTTCGCCAACGGGTTGCGCAGCATGGTCTGGAACGTGTAGCCGGCAACGCCGAACGCGAATCCGGCAAAGAGACCCGCGAGCATGCGGGGCAGACGAATCGTATTGACCGCGAACGAGACGCCTTTGAGCTGCTCGCCAGTCAACGCGCGAAACACGTCCTGCACCGAATAGATGGTATTGCCGAGCAGAAGCATGGCGCAGCACAGCACGACGGCAAGCGCCGCGAGAACGCCGGTTACGATGAGGAAGCGGCGGCGTCTCTGACGCCTGCCCTCCATAATATAAGCAATAGAGGTTTGTCTCATAATGAACGCACTTTCGATCTCATAGCAACTATGATTAGTATGGGTGCTCCGATGAACGCCGTGACGACGCCCACCTCAAGCTCGCCCGGACTGCCGATGAGCCGGCCGATGATGTCGGATACGGTCAAAATAATGGCTCCCGCAATGGCCGACATCGGAATGACGAGCCGCAGGTCGGGGCCAAGCATCAGGCGAATGACGTGCGTGGCAATCAGTCCGATGAAGCCGATCGGACCGGCCAGCGCGGTCGTCGCGCCGCATAACAGCACGCCAGCCAAGGCCGCGATCAGCCGCAGCGTTCCCGTGCGGACGCCTAGTCCGGTCGCGACTTCGTCTCCCAGCGCCAGAGCGTTAAGCGCCGGTGCGGAGACGAAGCCGATCAGCATGCCGACGACGAGGAACGGGATAAACGTCCCGATGCCGTCCCATGTCGCCGAACCGATGCTGCCTACCTGCCAGAACCGGAATTGATCCATGACGTAAGAACGCGGGATCATGATGGCGGTAACCAGCGAAGAGAGGGCGGCGGTCGTCGCGGCGCCGGCCAGAACAAGCTTAATGGGCGTGGCGCCGCCACGCCCCATTGAGCCGATTCCGAACACGAACACCGCGGTTAACGCAGCCCCGGCCAAAGCTAGCCATATATATTGATTCGCCGTACTGATATTCAGGAACGCGATGCCGCATACCACGAACAAGGAAGCGCCCGTATTGACGCCGAGTATGCTGGGATCGGCGATCGGATTGCGCGTGACCGCCTGCATCAGCGCTCCGGATACGCCGAGCGCCGAGCCGCAGAACAAACTGAAGATCGTACGGGAAATCCGCTTGCGCACCACGTTCGCGCCGTAGGAGTCCGCCTCCGGTCGGAACAAACCGTCCATCAGCTCTTGGAAGCTCACCGGCCTGGAACCAAAGACCAGCGAGGCGACCGCGGCAAGGAGCAGCACGACAATGCATAAGGCTAGCACCAAGGGAAAATGCCTTGGGATGGGAGAGCTTGACTTGGTAGGGTTCGAAACCGCCGATGAGCTCATTATTATGGAGCGACCTTGTCGGCAGCTCCTCCGATCAAGCTCAGGTACTCATCGATCGTGTAGGCTATGGATAGCGGATTCGGATTGCCGGCCGCGGCGAGCGGCGTGCCGTTGCCGATGAAGACGACGGATCCTCTTTGGATCGCCGGGATTTTGCCGAGCAGAGGATCGGCTTTCACCGCTTCGTACAAGCTTTCGTCTCCGTAGCCTATGATGATATCCGCATCGTATAACGCTTCAGCGTTCTCGGCGCTGAACGGCAAGGAGTAGCTCGTCGGATCGGTAATTTGGCTCGTGATGCTCTCCGGATACGTCATGCCGAGCGAGATCAGTAACTCGCCGCGCGGATCTGCAGGCGTATAGATGTGGAGCTTGGACATGTCTTTTGCGGAGAAATTGGCCCAAACGACTGTTTTACCTTGAATATTCGGATATTTAGCGGCTTGCTCCGTAATAAGCGCTTCGGAATCTTTAATCAGCTGCTCGCCCTCTGCTTTCATGCCCAGACCTTCCGCGGTG
>JAQSXN010000566.1 GCA_029256665.1 Paenibacillus sp. | reverse complement strand
ACTTTCATGATGAACGCCTCCCCGTTCTTTTCTTCCCACTTTACTTCGAATGGCGAGGCCGTTCATTATCCTATGTTAAGGAATTCTCCCAACGATTCGGCTTAGCGACACCGGATTAATGCCCAGATAGGAGGCGACGAGGTACTGCGGAATGCGTCCGTCTAACCCGGGATACTGCTCGCGGAACGCTTGAAGCCTCTCCTCCGCGCTAAGATACAGGAGCTGTCGTTCTCGCTCTTCTTTCTTCAGATAGAGCTGCTCCACGCTTTTGCGCATGGCTCTCTCCCACGAATGATGGCGGCTAGCTAGTTCCTCCAAAAGCGCGTATGGAATTTCAATGACGACAGCCTCTTCCATCGCCTGCACCCAGATGGCCGATGGCGTACCGCTAATCATGGCGGCGTAAGACGTAACGAAATCAGGTCCGATCGAGAAGCTCTTGGTATATTCCTTGCCGTCCTCCAGCAAGTAGAACAATCGGAACAATCCGGCGCGGAAGAAATAGGCATATTCGACAAGCTCTCCGGATCGAATCAAGTAGCTGTTCGGATTGATCTGCATTCGCTTGGTCCTCGAGCGAAACCAATCCCAGTCGGAATCGTTATCGCCCTCGATCCGAAGGTATGCCTTAAGCGCGTCGTATTCATCGGAGCTTTGCTTCATATCCGCAGCGCCTCCATCTAAATGACCGGAGCAGGCTCCCCGTATTCGGCCCACTGCTCGATCGTCGGACCGTAAAGATCGGGGACGCGAAGGCCGGCCTGACGCATCAGGACCGTCATTTGACCGCGATGGTGAATTTCATGCCGGATGAGGATATCCAGCATCAGGCCGTTCGGCCATTGATCGCCGTACATATCGCTCATGACTAGCAAGTCTGCGTCCTTCCAACTGGACTGAACGGCTTCCAAGAGAGCCTGCGACGTGCACGTATAGGCCTCTACGATGGCTGCCGCCGAAGCCGGAACCGACAATTGCTCGTCCGGGCCTTCGAAGGATAAACCGGCCCGCAAAGGCATTTCATGCAAGGTTAGCACAAGATGCCAAGCCAGGCGTCCGATCGTTCTATGGTCGCTCGTAATCTGCTGGCCAAGAGATTCGTCCGTGAGCGCCTCCAGCGTTCGCAGCGTCGAAGCCGTTTCTACCCGCCAAGTCGCAACAAAATCTTCAATGTGTTTAATGATATCTACCATCTCCCTTTCACTAATTGCTCCAAATCAGTATGCCCGCTAATCTACCCTTTGAATCTCGCGGACGTCGGGCAAGCAGCGGCTCGCGTTGCACGATCAGCTCCGCTTTCTCGACGGCGGTCATCCCTGCCGTTCCCTTGCTTCTCATGAAGGATGAATATAACCGCTTGTTATCCGCCATCGACATGCCTGACCGCGGAAAACTTACCCCGGATCGAAGGGCGTCAGCTCGATGACTCCGACATCGTCCGCGTAAGAATACCCTGTAGCCGTATTGGTCTGAAACGCGAACGAAGATGCGGTAACCATGTAACTAGGCGAGGTGCATGGGCCGTGCTTCGGTAGTCGGATTCGAGTTGCCCCTCCTCTAACATAGCAGAATTTTCCCCGCGGTGGATTTAGTGCCGACTTTTTCTCTCCAGGCTAGTGAACGATTTGTATGTCCTTGTGCAATCCGTATCGAGTCGTTGCTTGTTCATGACGCGTAAAGCCCGGCAACAAGCATCGCTGCCGTTGCCGGGCCAATCTCACTCCTTGAACTCCGTCCCGCCCTGCTTATATTCGTTCGGCGACACGCCGACCTCTTGCTTGAACACCTTCGCGAAGTACGAATAGTTCGAATAACCGACCTTCTTGCCTACGGCGAACACGGACAGCCCCGTCGTTCGCAGCAGTCCTTTGGCGGCCTCGATTCGGGCTCCGATGACGTAGTTGCCAAGCGAGACGCCGGTTTCCTTCTTGAAGATCCTCGCCAGATAGTCCGGGTGGAGGTAGAAGATTTCCGCCAGGCTGAGACGGGTTAAATCGTCGCCGTAATGCGCGTGGACATACCGTTTGATCTCTTCGGCAACCGTCGTGGGCTGCTCGGCGAAGTCGCGGTACGACACGGCCGTCGTGACGAGGTATTGCAGGTAAGCCTCCATATCCTCGATCGAGTTCAAGGAATCGGCCATCAGCCGCTCGCTTTGCTTGCCCTGGTACAATTGATTCGCCTGGATGCCCTTCGACTTGAGAAAGGCGTAGACGAGCTGCATCATGTCCAGCCGGAACAGGCCAAGGACGGAGGCGGCAAAGTAGCTCTGATCCGAAAGACCGCTTAGATACGAGGACGTTTCCCGCATGAAGTCATCCGGCAGGCTCTGCTCCAGCAAACCCTCGAGCCGGGCGAGGTCCGGCGGCGCATAAGCTTCTTCGGCGGTCCCGGCACCGCTGTCCGCGGAATAAATCCGGTTGCGCCGTTTGGCGATTCCTATGTTCCATTGCAGCAATTGCCGAAGGCTGGCGCCGACCTCCCCGAGTCTGGCCGGCTTGCCGACGATGCAGCAGGCATCGCATTTCAGCGAACGGCCCGCTTGCTCGATGAACGCCCAGCAAAGCTCCTCGAGCTTCCGCGAGTCCGGCTCCCCGTTCCATCTCAGCACGACCATCCAATGATGCGCGCCGTATTCCAGCGCCGTCTCCACCGAGAAGCTTTCATGCCGATAAAGCTCGTACAAGACGTTCAGCAGCGCGAAATCGAACAGGCTTTTTTCCTCCAGCCCCATGCCTCCCGCGGAATGAAACAGATTGATCATGAGCGGCTGAACGAGGTCGTCCATGCCGTATGCCAGATTCTGAGAGGCGACGGCCCGGGAGACGTCCGCCGGCTTGATCGGGGCGGAGACGCTGTCGCTTATCAGCTTGCGCCAGAAATGCTCCAGCAGCTTTGCCTGATTTTGCTTCCAGTAGTACCCTTCTTGGATGGCCTCCTCCTCCCGCTGCTGTTCCCTCGCCCGCTCGATCGCCTTCCGGATAATCAGCATCAGCTTGTCGAATTGAATCGGCTTCAGAAAATATTCGAAGCTGCGCAGCTCGATCGCCTTCTGCGCGTAGTTGAAGTCGGCGTAGTTGGTGAGCAGGATCGCCTGCACGTTGTAGCCCTCCTCGCGAATCCAGGCCAATAGCTCGAGCCCGCTTCCTTGCGGCATCTCGATATCGGAGACGAGGATCCGGACGGGATGCCTCATCAGAATATCACGCGCCTGCGCCACATTGTGGGCGGTATGCACCGTGTCGATGCCAAGCGAAGCCCAATCGACCTTCTTCTCCAGCGCCGTCACGACAAAGTAGTCGTCGTCCACGAGCAATGCCTGCATCATGCAGACCCCCTGTCCTCGGTTG
>JAQSXN010000565.1 GCA_029256665.1 Paenibacillus sp. | reverse complement strand
TGTCCGGCAAACAAATTCCGGTTCTGATGACCGGAGGCATGCTGCTGGAGGCGACGAATTCGCTTGTCGGTCCCATCGCGGCCCAGAGCTTGGCAAACATGGCGTTCGATCGCGTTTTCCTCGGGGCGACGGGCCTCACTATCGAACATGGCTTCAGCAACTCCAACATCTACGAAGCCGAGATCAAGCAGATCGCGATCCGCCAGGCCTCGGAAAGCAACATCTTGCTGGATCATTCCAAATTCGGAACCAAGATGCTCGTATCCTTCGCGGCTTTGTCAGGCGTAGACCGGATCGTAACGGATCAACAGTCTGACGAGCGTCTGAGGTTGGCTTGCGAAGAAGCGGGAGTCCGGCTGGAAGTGGCGGAATAGGAGTGCATGGTTTGCGGGTTTGCGTCCCGGGCTAGCGGATGATCATCACACGAGAAAGAACCTTCGGAACCCTCCAGTGGAGCGAGGCCGCTGAAAAAGTCCATCTCATAGAAAAAGGTACAGATCTTCAAGAAAGTTGAAGAGGCTGTACCTTTTTTGCCGTATAATGAATTCATCACGGTCCGGCTGGCGACGATTATTTTCCTGTTTACGGGCTTTGTCTATCATCGATGGGACGTTAATTGGGGCCGTATTCCCCATCGCTGGCATCTTGCACGGCATGCTGAACGCGTCTACTATAATATGAATCGCAAGAGTAAAATGTAAGGCAATCGAGAAGCTTGCCTAAGAAACGTGGTGTCCAACGATGTTCAAAATCATGCTCATAGAAGACGATGCGACGTTGTTCCAGGAAATCAAGGAGCGATTGTCCTTATGGTCCTACGAGATCATCGGCGTCAAGCAGTTTGATAAGGTTATGCAGGAGTTCGCGGAGGAGGGTCCCGAGCTTGTCATAATCGACATCCAATTGCCCAAATTCGACGGCTTCCACTGGTGCCGGATGATTCGCGCGCATTCCAACGTGCCGATCATTTTCCTTTCTTCCCGCGATCATCCCACGGACATGGTCATGTCGATGCAGCTCGGAGCGGACGACTTCGTGCAGAAGCCGTTCCACTTTGAGGTGCTTATTGCCAAAATACAGGCTATTCTGCGCAGAACGTACAACTACAATTCCGAGCCGACCCAGCTTAAAACGTGGCGGGGGGCCGCCGTCGATTACATGAAAAACACGATCGCGAACGACGAAGGAACGGCGGAGCTGACAAAAAACGAAATGTATATTCTGACTCATCTGATTGAACGCAAAAATAAAATCGTGAGCCGCGACGAGCTGATCGCGAGCCTATGGAACAACGAGCAGTTCGTGAGCGATAATACGCTTACCGTCAATGTAAACCGGCTGCGCAAAAAACTCGAAAGCATCGGACTGGAACCGTATATCGAGACGAAGGTCGGCCAAGGCTACATGGCAACGGAAGAGGCGGGAGCATGATTCGCCAATACATCGCGGAAAGACGAAGCTGGCTGCTGCTGCTTGTCGTCGTCCACCTGCTGCCTCTGTTCATAGCGTCCATTGACGTCTCCATCCCGCTGATGCCGATCTTGTACATGACGTTGTTGTCCACGATGGTTTGCATTGTCTTCCTGGTTGCCAGATACCATAAGGAAACCAAATTCATCAAGCAGCTGCAGGCCTGGGATCATACTTGCGGTCCGGAATCTCTGAAGGATGCCGGCAGCCCGTTCGAACGAGCGGTGGAGGAGTCCATGTCCGCGCAAGCTTTTCATTACAAGAGCGAGGCGTCCGGACATCTGCTGCTGCTCGAACAGGAGAAGGACGAATTGACGGCCTGGATTCATGAGGTGAAAACGCCGCTTACCGCCATGCGGCTCGTGATCGACCGTTTAACGGACGAATCGGCCAAGAGCAAGCTTGAATACGAATGGCTTCGCATTCATCATCTGCTGGATCGGCAGCTGCATCAACGGCGGATTCCTTTCATGGAAAACGACCTGTACATCGAGTCCGCGAAGCTGGAGCCGATCCTGTTCCAGGAAATCAAGGATTTGAGATCCTGGTGCATGCAAAAAAGGATCGGCTTTGACGTATCCCTCCAGGCCGAGCAGGTGCTGACCGATGCCAAGTGGCTGGGCTTTATATTGAGGCAAATCTTGACAAACGCGGTCAAGTACAGCGACTCATCCGATATAAAGGTGAGCAGCTACGAGGAGAATGCGCATGTCATCGTCGAGATTCGGGACGAAGGCCGCGGCATTAGCTCTAAGGACTTGCCCCGCATATTCGAACGGGGATTCACGTCCACGACGATGCATCAGGATAGCGCGGCCACCGGCATGGGACTCTATTTGGCGCAAAAAGCCGCGGATTCGCTTCGGATCCGGATAGAGGCGGATTCCGCTTACGGCAGCGGCACGACGTTCCGGCTGTTATTCCCCGTCGCCAACGATTTTGATGTAATGATGGGCATGTGACAACAATGTCACATGCTTTTTGATTTTGTTCGTTAAATCGCAGGAAAACCAGGTTCCGTTGGGGTACGATAAAGGCATCCGAAAGAAGGAGTGTAACCCCACATGATTATTTTAGAGGCCAAAAAAATCCACAAAACATACGGCAATAAATTCAACAGGCAGGAAGTGTTGAAGGGAATCGACCTGAAAGTAACCAAAGGAGAATTCGTCGGCATTATGGGAGCGTCGGGTTCAGGCAAAACAACGCTCCTGAACGTGCTCTCTTCCATCGATCAATTGAGCGAAGGGACTATCGAGATCCAGGGAAAACAGTTTACGGGCATGAAGGAGAAGAAACTCGCGGAATTCCGAAAGCATCACCTCGGATTTATTTTCCAAGAGTACAATCTGCTGGACACGCTGACCGTGAAGGAAAACGTGCTGCTGCCGTTATCCATCCGGGATGTATCCAAACAGGCCGCGCTTGAAAAGTTCAAGCAGATTGCGACCGAACTGGGCATCTACGAGCTCGCCGACAAATATCCTAGCGAAATTTCGGGAGGACAGAAGCAGCGAACCTCAGCGGCTCGGGCTTTCGTACACGATCCCGGCATTATTTTCGCGGACGAGCCAACCGGGGCGCTTGATTCCAAGTCGGCTTCCGACCTGCTGAATAAGCTCAGCTACATGAACGCGAAGCACGCCGCGACGATTATTATGGTCACGCACGATCCGGTAGCCGCCAGCTATTGCAGTCGCGTCGTCTTTATCAGGGACGGCCAAATCTACAGCCAGCTTCATAAGGGCGAAGAATCGAGGCAGACGCTGCTCGGCGACATCATCAAAACCCAAGGCGTGCTGGGCGGTGTTCAAGGGTGAGTCTGAATACGATCATCTTGCGGAATTTGAAAAAAAACATTCAAAACTACTTTCTTTATGTGTTCG
>JAQSXN010000564.1 GCA_029256665.1 Paenibacillus sp. | reverse complement strand
TGAGCTCTTGTCGAAAGATCCTCGACCCGGTGCGCGATGCCGGGATTCTGGCGAATATAGTTGGCCACTTCGCGGATCGCTTCCGTCAGCTGGTTGCTTGCCTTCTTCTCCACCGGCGCCTCGTTGTCCGCGCGAAGCAATTGAATCAGCAGCGACTTGAGCACGAGACGCGCCTCCTCTTCGGCGGCGTACGTGCTGATGAGAAACAGGCGCACATAGCGGGATAACATATATTCGAAGTCGACCGTATCATACAACATGCGGTAACGCTCCGGCACCATCTCGATCTTGCCCTCGACGGCGAAGTGGATATACGTCAGCACCAGAGGGCGCTGCGGATGATGCGTCGCGCTGGTGTAGTCTCCGGGACGGAACAAGAAGCAGCTTCCCGGACCAACATGATAGTGGACTCCGTTCACCTCCACCTCGCCTTCGCCGCTCCACACGTAGAACAGATCGAAGTTCGCCATCGGCTTTTCGCGCCGCGCCCACCGCCAACCCGGCTCGCAGACGATCTTGGCGAAGGCCGGCAGCAATCGAAGACAATCCGGCGATATTCCAAGCATGAATATTCCCCTCCCTTGAAGCGGACAACAATTATTTTCATTATAAAACAAGTTCGACGTCAAGCAACGAAAAAAATTACTTTGGATGAATGGTTTGGCTCGCGTAAAGATGGTATAATATCACGAACATTAAAATGCAATTTACCATGAATCATTTTGCGGAAGGATGGAATTCACGCCATGAACCCACTGGCCCAGCAGTTAAATGAGACGTTGCAGCGAGAAAACCCGAACGTTTACGCGATGTTGTCCGATCTAGGCAAAGCGATCTACTTTCCAAAAGAGGGCATTCTAAGCCAGTCGGCCGAAGCCAAGTCGAAGGCGAAAAAGTTCAACGCCACGATCGGCATCGCTACCGAAGGCGGACAGCCGATGCATCTCAAGCTCATTCAAGACACGCTCAGCGCCTACAATCCGAAAGATATATATGAATACGCGCCTCCGGCAGGCAAGCCGGAGCTGCGGAGCGCTTGGCGCTCCAAGATGATCAAGGACAATCCGTCGCTCGAATCCAAGGGCTTCGGCAGCCCAGTCGTAACCAACGCGCTTACGCACGGACTTAGCATCGTCGCGGATCTGTTCGCGGACCAAGGCGACGCCGTCATCATCCCGAACAAAAATTGGGAGAACTACGAGCTGACCTTCGGCGTCCGCCGAGGCGCGGAGATCGTGGAATACCCGCTGTACAACGACGAGATGAAATTTAATAGCGACGGCTTGCGCGACGCGCTGCTCGCCCAGAAGGACAAAGGCAAAGCGATCGTCCTGCTCAACTTTCCCAACAATCCGACGGGATACACGCCGGGAGCCGGGGAAGGAGACGCGATCGTCTCGGCGATACGCGACGCGGCGGAAGCGGGCATCCAGGTCGTAGCCGTGACGGACGACGCTTACTTCGGCCTATTCTTCGAGGATTCGCTGCAAGAATCGTTGTTCCCCAAGCTTGCCGGACTTCACGAGCGCGTGCTCGCCGTCAAGGTCGACGGCGCGACGAAAGAAGAATACGTATGGGGGTTCCGCGTCGGCTTTATCACGTACGCCTCGGATTCCGCGGCGACGCTTGCCGCGCTGGAGCAGAAGACGCTCGGCATCATCCGCGCGACGATCTCCAGCGGTCCGCATCCATCCCAGACGTTTGTGCTTCACGCGCTGCAATCGCCCGAGTTCGAGTCCCAGAAGGCCGAGAAATTCGACATTATGAAGAATCGCGCCAACCGCGTCAAATCGCTTCTCGACAGCGGACGTTATGGCGATACGCTTAGCTATTATCCGTTTAACTCCGGCTATTTCATGTGCCTTAAGCTCGCCGGCGTCACGGCCGAAGCCGTCCGTTCGCATCTGCTGAACGAATACGGCATCGGCACCATCGCGCTGGGCGAGACCGACCTCCGGGTCGCCTTCTCTTGCATCGAAGAAGAGAATTTGGAAGAGCTGTACGACACGATCTACAAGGCGGTTCAGGAATTATCCGCAAAATAATCGTTATTTGAGCAAACAATGGCTGTGCAGGGTCCTTTCCCCGCACAGCCATTTTTAATTGGAACAGCTCCGATATGTTTTCTCAGGCGCGCGTCGCCTCAACATAACTGAATCAGGCTAATACATGGCTGCGGAACAGCTTGCTGCGATTACTCATCCTCATCCAGCATTAGTTTCTTGCGCATGCGCCCCGGACGAATCGCGATTACGTAGATTAGCATGGCGCCCGCCATGCAGAGCGGCGCGGCATAGACGCCTTGAATCAGGAGCGGCAGCCCCGCGGGCAGCCACAATAACGAGAGAGCCGTCAGCAACGCCGCCCTGTCCAGCTTGGCGTATTGCTCGCGCTGGCCGTCTTGCGGCAACGGATAGATGTTTTTCCATACCGTGTATCGGTTGACATGCCGGAGACCGCCGAGCTGCAGCGAAATAATAAAAGCAAAAATCGCGTACGAGCCAGCCGCTCCCCACCCTTGCAGCGAAGCGGCGTCGGCCGCCCAATAAGACACAAGGCCACCGAGCAGAAGCAGCCGGATCAAGATGCCGCCGATCTCCGTCCGGAACAACGAAGCCGCGAACAAATAAACATAAGCGTGATGCTGACCATACCGAATACGAGGCATGATCCATGATAGGTAGGACCGGCGGGCGATGCTTGCCGACAGCACCGGCACGTCGATAAACATCCCGAATGCCGAATAATACCGTTTGCGCGTCGAAGCCTCCTCCTGTATAAGCCGTTCCCATGGAAACCGTTGACCGCGCGGCAGCCGGTAAGCCGCCATGCCCAGCAAGACGCACAACACCATAAAGACGGCCGCCTGCCACTCGGGATAACGAAGCCAGGCCCCCACGATGACAGCCGTCAGAATCCAGCGGGCCAACCGGTACGCAAGCCGCGCCGCTCCCCATGACATCTGCCTCTCGCGCCATGCCCCGTAATGTCCCGCGGCCTTTATAGCCGCGAAGGCAACTGCCAGCAACCAAGGGTCTGTCTCTCCCTGCCCGCCTCGATAAATCGGCATATATAATAGAAATACGACAAGAGCGAGAACGGAGCTGAGTATCGCCGAGTACCGGAACGACCGCGCCAAGTAGGGTTTCATCGCATGCTCCCGCGGCATGAGATAAACGACGTCGGCCGCCGCCAGCCAGGTGCGCAGCGGGCTCCAGCAGAGCACCGGCGCAAGGACGGCAATGCCGACCTCCGTCACGGGAAAGCCGGCAGGCACCTCACGAATCAGACCGACGTAATAGATCGCCGAAGCGATAAAAACGAGGGATAAAAAAGCCGGAAATCCGCTCTGCGCCATATA
>JAQSXN010000563.1 GCA_029256665.1 Paenibacillus sp. | reverse complement strand
AGCAATTCGTCCGGTTCCAGGTGCTGCTTGGCCAGATGAACCCGCATTTCCTGCTCAACACGCTGAATACGATCAAGAGTATCGCGCTCGAGGACGACCCTGACGACAGTTCCGAGATTTGCGTGGGATTGGGCAAAATATTAGAAACAACCCTGAATACGGAAGTGGATTTGATTCTGCTGAAGGAAGAGCAGGAGCTGATCGAATCGTATATGGACATTCAGAAACGCAGGTTCGGACATGGCATCGAGCTGCGTTACGAGCTCGAAGAGGATATGGAATACGCGCTGCTGCCCAAATTCAGCCTGCAGCCGCTAGTGGAGAACGCGTTGCTTCACGGCTTCGGGCAATCCGTTGCGGACGGGGAAATAACGATCAGGGCTTACTCGCGCGACAAGCTGCTCTACGTGGAAGTAGAGGACAACGGCATGGGCGTGGAGCGGGCGCAAGAGAAAAAAACGACGCGGAAGCGCAAGAGCATCGGCGTGCAGATTATAAGAGAAAGCCTTGAGCTGATTTTCAAATACCAGCCGACGGGAATTGCCATCGAGTCAAGCGACAAGGGAACGCGAGTCGTCATGCATTTGCCGTTGTTGTTGTCCAAGCCGTTCCAGAAGGAGGAGAGCTGACGATGTGGAGAACGTTGATCGTCGAAGACGAGCTGCCGGCCCGAAGCAGTCTGCGGAAGCTGCTGGGCAAGACGGAGCTGCCGATCGAGATCGTGGGAGAAGCTTCCGACGGCGAAGAAGGACTTGCGCTTATTCGGGAGATGGAGCCTGATATCGTTTTTTCCGATATTCATATGCCGTCCATGGATGGGATCAAGCTGCTTCAGACGGTCCGGGAGGAAGGGCTGGAATGCCGGTTCCTCATGCTCACCGCCTTTAGCGAATTCGAATACGCGAGGCAGGCCGTCGAATACGGGGCTTCGGGTTACTTGCTCAAGCTGTCGCTGGATCTGAAAAGCTTGAAGCAAGCGTTAGAGAAGGTGATGGCGGAGCTCGACAAGCAGGAGAAGCTGCGCAAAGCGGACAAGTGGTTCCCGGACAAATCCGGCGCCGGCCGGACGGACCACCCGGAGATGAATCGGATCATCGATTACATAGAAGAGCATTATGCCGAGGAAATATCGCTTAAGAGCATGGCGGATCTGATTTCCATGGATGCCAGTTACGTTAGCGATCTGTTCAAGCGCAAGACGGGCATGACGCTCACGCATTATGTCCAGCATCGCCGCATCCAAGCGGCCAAGATGCTGCTGTCCGAGACAGAGCGTACTGTAAGCGATATCGGCGGGCTGGTCGGCTTCGAGAACGACAACTATTTCATCAAAATATTTAAGCGCTGGTGCGACGTGACCCCGAACGAATATCGGAAAAATCAAAAATCCGTTCTATGAACTGCCAAATGCCGTTCATCCCCCTCCCGCCGCTCGGGTGTTAAAGTTAAAGACGTAGGGAACACACAACACACATCCATCATTCCATTCAAGGGGGAAGACGAATGAAGAAGAAAAAGTGGCTGACGACCGCGTTGGCATTGACGTTGACGACATCTTTGCTGGCGGCTTGCGGCAGCGGCAACAATGGCGGCAACACGGCGCCGGGCGACGGGGCGGGAGCGACGAACAAACCCGGCGAGACGGTAAAGCTTAAGCTATGGGGAGCGGTTCCGGCCGAAGCGGGCCCGCAGGCGGTCATCGATAATTGGAATAAAGAGAACCCGGATATCCAAGTAGAATACATTCGTTACGTCAATGACGATCCCGGCAACTTGAAGCTGGATACGGCTCTCATGACGGGCCAAGACGCGGATCTGTACATCAACTACACGCTGACTCGCCTTCAGAAGCGGGTAGACGCGGGCGTGGCTCTCGATCTAAGCACGAAAACGGATTACGACGTTGACGCCCAGATGGGAACGGATGCGGCGCAATGGAAGGTAAACGACAAATATTACGGCATTCCCACGAAAAAGAACATGGCCTTCATCTGGCTCAACAAACAAATGCTGGATGACGCGGGACTTCCCGTTCCGCCGACCGACTGGACTTGGTCGGATCTGAAGGAATACGCGGCGAAGCTGACGAAGGACGGCGTATACGGCCTGCTGCAGCACGAGGCTTCGTTCACGGCGACGATCGACGGAACGATCGCGGGCCTCGGCGTTACGAAGGAGGACGGCACGTCCAATTTCGACAACGATCTCTGGAAGCAGCAGTTCCAGACGCTGCACGACATGATGTTCGTCGACAAGTCGACTCCTCCGTACGGCGAGCAAGTGACGAGCAAGATGCCGGTCGACACGATGTTTCTGAAAGGCGAAGCTGCAATGTTGAGCGCGGGCGAGTTTATTTTCCGCAACGCGAACAACCTGAAGGACTTCCCGCATGACTTCCAGATCGCTTTCGCGACGATTCCGCAAGTGACGAAGGATCAGAAGGACTACAAATATTCCGGCGGCCTCGGAGACGTATTGTCCGTCAACGCCAAATCCAAGCATCAAGACGCGGCATGGAAATTCGCCAAGTGGTATTCGGACGGCGGCATGCTGCCGATGGCGAGCGGCGGACGGATCCCGTCCTCCAAGAGCGTAGACAACCAAGAAGCGATGGGCTTGCTGATGAAAGGCGTGGAGGACAAATACGATACGGAATCGATGAACAACGTCGTATTCGGCAATTTCCCGTCGTTCCAGCTCAGCGTTCCGCAACAGGCGATCGACGCCCGCAAGGAAGAATACGAGAAGTACTTCCTGAACGAGCAGGATCTCGACACGACGCTGGCAAACATGGCGAAGCGCCATCAGAGCTACATTAAGTAATCAGCTAGATTAATCGCATAGGTCCATCAATCCAAAGAGAGGAGAAGGATACATCGCTTCCTTCTTCTCTCTTTGCTGCTTTCTAAACGCGAAAATTGTTGTAGTACGAGTACAACCTCTAATAAGAAAGGAGCCTATTCGTGAAGAAAAAAAGCTGGATCAAGCGCAAAGGCTGGGTAGGTTTCGCCTTCGTATTGCCGAACATGCTGGGCATTCTCGCCTTCTTTATCATCCCTGCCTTATATTCCTTCGTCATGATGTTCACCGACTATCAATTCGGCAATCCCAACTGGTCGTTCACGGGGATGGACAATATTAACCGCCTCTTCGCAGACGATCAATTCTATGCGGCCGTCAAACATACGGCGATTTTCTTGCTTTCGGTTCCCGTATCCCTGGCGCTCGCCTTCCTGGTGGCGATTATATTGAACCGCAGCGTGTATTTGCGGGGGCTGCTCCGGGGCATGTTTTTCTTGCCGTACATTTCGAGCGGCGTTGCCGTCGCCTTTGTCTGGATGCTGCTGTTCCAGCCGTCGCAA
>JAQSXN010000562.1 GCA_029256665.1 Paenibacillus sp. | reverse complement strand
ATAGAGATCGAGATCGTAAGCATGATGATCGATGCCATCAACAGAGTTTGGAACATTAGCGCATCACCTCGATTATGACGTCCTCGAACTTATCCTTGGTTCGGATAATGCCCTCCTTCATCCGGGGCACATCCATGGCATGCACATACATGAGTCCGTCGTTCGAGGAAATCTCCAGAATGACCGAGCCTGGCGTAAGCGTCATTAGGTTGGCGAGCAGGGAGATCTCCCATTCGGTCTTCATTCTCGTTTCCATCCGGAAGATGCCGGGTTGTATGTTGAGCCGGGGGCGTATAATCTGCCCGATGGCCACGACGCTGGAGACGAGCAGATCGATAACGAACAGCCAGGCCAGCTTGAGCACAAACCAGATCTTTCTCCCGTAGAAGGGGGCGGAGAAAAATCTTCTCATCCCGAACAGGATGAATGCGCCAAGCACGAAGCCGATCGCGAAGGTCAGCGTGTTCCATGTGTCGTTCAGCATCGTCCATATGGCGGCTATTAATAGATTAAGCAAGATTTGCAGGGTCATTCCTATCACATCCTTCCGGCAATACTCGCCTCCAAAGGCGCGTTACGATAATACCGCGTCGATATAAATTTGCGGCTCGACGAGAGGCTCCACCGCTTGATCCACGTAAGGCATGAAGACATCGGCTCCGAGGCCTAGTCCGACGACGAGCGCGGCAAGCAGGAAGCCCGGAAGCAGGGTGCCTCGGGCGCTCGATTTCTGTTCTCCCTCGCTTAGCAGCGACTCGCCCCAGAAGCTGTTGATGAAAATTTTGATGACGGAGTACAAGACCATAAGACTGGTCAGCAAGCTGATGGCGGCCATGAGGTAATGCTCGGACTGGACGCCGCCCTGCAGAATCAGGAATTTGCCGATAAAGCCGCTAAGCGGCGGGACGCCGGCCAGCGCAAGCGCGGAGAGGAAGAACAGCCAGCCCAGAATGGGACGATAACGGATCAAGCCGCTTATGTCGCGCAGGTGGTCGGTGCCGGCTACGACCACGACGGCTCCTCCCAGAATGAATATCATCGCTTTGGCAATCATATCGTGGACCAAATAATAGACGGAGCCCGTCAGCGAAGCATCGGTGGCGACGCCGACGCCGAACAGGATGAATCCAACGGAAATAATGACATTGTAGGCGAGTATTTGTTTGATTCGCCAGAAGGCGATCGCGCCGAACGCGCCTAAAATCATGGTCAGCGCCGCCAGCCATAGGATGATGGTGTGCGTGATTTGCGGCTGGTGGTTGAAGATAAGCGTGAACATCCGGATAATCACGTAGACGCCTACCTTGGTCAGCAACGCCGCGAACAAGGCGGCGATGGGAGCGGAAGGCGCGCTGTACGAGCCGGGCAGCCAGAAGAACAGGAACAATCCCGCCTTGAGGCCGAATACGGTGAGCAGCAACAAGCTTACGGTTGTCGTCAGTCCGTTCTGGCCGTTCTCCGCCACGCGCTCCGCGATGTGGGCCAGGTTAAGCGTGCCTGTGATGGAATACAGATAGCCGATGGCGACGACGAAGAGGCTGGACGCCACGATGTTGATCACGATATATTTGATGGTTTCCCTTAACTGCGCTCTGCCGCCGCCCAAGCTAAGCAGCACGTACGAAGAGAGAAGCATCACTTCGAAAAAGACGAACAGGTTGAAAATATCGCCCGTTAAGAAAGAACCGTTCACTCCGCATAGAAGAATGAGCATGAGCGGATAGACGTAATGTTTCTTCCGCTCGTCCCCGATAAAATGAAAGGCGAACAGCAGACAGGCAAACGTGACGATGGAAGCGACGGCGACAAGGATCGCTGCGAACATATCCGCCACGAGCGGAATGCCGTACGGGGCTTCCCAGCCTCCCATATGCAACACTTGTATGCCGTCAGACGAGATCCGGCCTATTAGCGCGAGCGACGCGCCGAACGTGCCCAGTGCGGCAATGCCCGCAATCCACTGCTGAAGGCGGAGATGATTGCGGATGAAAAACAGAAACACCCCGAATATCAAAGGAATAAACAAAGGCAATACGACCATATTATTCATGTTCTTGTCCCCTTAACCGCTCCACATCGTCGGTGCCGTGCTCCTTGTACGTACGGTAGGCGAGTACAAGCGAAAATGCGGTAAGCGAGAAGCTGATAACGATAGATGTCAGAATAAGCGCCTGAGGCACGGGGTCGGTATAGCTGGCTGCTTCCTCTCCCAGCAGCGGAGCCGCGCCGCGCTTCAAGCCGTTGATGGACATCAGCATAATGTGAACGCCGTGCGTGAACAGGGATAAACCCATGATGATGCGAAGAAGCGTCTTGCTGAGAATGAGATAAACTCCCGCGGTAAACAACGTTCCGGCGACGATTGTCATCACTATTTCCATTCTATTGGTCCTCGCTAATGCTTCGAATTATAGTTACGGTAGTGCCGATAACGGCAAGGTAGACGCCGAGGTCGAACAAGAAGGCGGTACCCAGCCCCGTCTTGCCCAAGAGCGGAAGATTCACGTATTCGTATACTTGGGTCAGGAACGGCACGCCGAACAGCACGCCTCCGAAACCCGTAAGCAAAGCCAACATGACGCCGACGGCGCCGATAATTTTGAAGTCGAACGGAATGATCTCGCGAACGGTCTCCACGTCGAAGGCCAAATACAGCAGCATGAGCGCCGACGCGGTGATGAGACCGCCGATGAAGCCGCCGCCTGGGTTATTATGCCCTGCGAACAGGATATAGATGGAGTAGATCATGATGATGAAAACAAGGATTTTCGCCGCCGTTTGCAGGATGACGTCCGAGAATTTCACTGCTGCTCCCTCCTTGTCTTGCGAAGCTTGATCAGCGTATACACGCCGATGCCCGCCGTGAACAGAACAACGCTTTCCAGCATCGTGTCGAACGCGCGGAAGTCGACTAGAATGGCGTTGACCATGTTCTTGGCTCCGGACAGCTCGTAAGCGTTCTGGAAGTACTCCGATACCGGCTTGAACTGATTGCTTCCTTGGGCGGAAATGCCGATAAGCGTAAATAGCGCGCCGATACCGACCGATATGATCAGATTGGACAACTTGACGCGAATGCGAACGACTTCCGTCTTCAGCTTGGGCAGGAAGTAGAAGCACAGCAGGAACAGCGCGGTCGTGATCGTTTCGACTACGAGCTGCGTCAGCGCAAGATCCGGCGCCCTGAAGATGACGAACAGCAGCGAGACCAGATAGCCGACCGCTCCCACCGCGATGATCGCCGTTAGCCTGGAGTTTACGAAAATAACGAAGCCGGCCAATATGGCGATGGCGCCGGCGAGCATATATTCGTACAAGCCGATCGGCGCATTGGTCGACAGGTCGTAGCCGAAGGAGTTCTGCA
>JAQSXN010000561.1 GCA_029256665.1 Paenibacillus sp. | reverse complement strand
TTCCCGAGCGTCAATTACGCGGCGGAGACGATCGTGACGCATTTGATGGACTTCGGCACGATCCGCTTCGAGATGGGCTTCGCTTCGGCCATCGCGACCGTGCTGTTCACGCTGATGGTCGGCACGAATTTGATCGTTCAACGACTTCTCAGGAGGGTGGGGGAATAATCGGGCATGAATCTAACCTTACGTTTGCGCAAAAAAAGAACGAACCGCTCGTTCATGGGCAACATCGCGATGTTCCTGTTCCTGGGGGTAGTCGGAGCGTTCATGGCGCTGCCCCTCGTCTACGCAATCAATGCGGCATTCAAGCCGCTGGGCGAAATTTTCTTGTTCCCGCCGACGCTGTTCGTCCGCAATCCCACGCTGACCAACTTCGTGGATCTTATGACGCTGCTGGGCCAGTCATGGGTGCCGTTCTCGCGGTATATCTTCAACACCGTGTTTATTACGGGCATGGGCGTGGTGGGACATGTGCTGCTGGCTTCCGCCGCGGCCTACCCGCTTGCCAAGATGAAGTTTCCCGGGAAGACGCTTTTGTTCACGACGGTCGTCCTGGCGCTGATGTTCGCCCCGCAGGTAACGGCGATCCCGAACTACATGATCATGTCATGGATCGGTTTCGTGGACACGTACTGGGCGGTCATCGTGCCGGCGTTCGCGTTCCCGCTGGGGCTCTATCTAATGAAGCAATTCATGGAGCAAATTCCGGACGCGCTTATCGAGGCGGCCAAGATCGACGGCGCTTCGGAGTACCGGATCTTCTGGACCGTGATCATGCCGAACGTAAAGCCGGCCTGGATGACGCTGATCATCCTGCTGTTCCAGCTGCTATGGGGAACGGACGGCAACGGCTTCATCTACAGCGAGGAGCTGAAGACGCTGCACTTCGCCACGAACCAAATCATTCAAGGCGGCATCGCAAGGGCCGGCGTCGGGGCGGCCGTCGCGCTGATCCTCATGAGCGTGCCCATCACGCTGTTCGTATTCTCGCAGAGCCGGATCATCGAAACGATGGCGACATCCGGCATGAAGGAATAGGGGGCGGGCATGACCATGAGGGTTACCATGAAAGCAAGAGCATGGCTTATCGGCTTGGGAGCCGCGATCGTCGCCCTTGCGTCGCTTCCTCTGACGGCAGCGGCGGACGCGCCATACGAGGCTTATACCTACAATTATTACCGCGACTCGGTGCCGCTGCCGGCTCCATATTTGCCGGAACGGTCCGTATCGGGAGAAGAGCTGGGAATCGAAGGCTTTAAGAGCCCTAACGATCTGTTCGCCACGGAGGAAGGCCGGGTTTATATTCTGGATAGCGGCAACGGGCGCATCGTTCGCACCGATGCGGATTGGAACGTGCTGGGTCAAATCGACGGCTTCGACAATGAAGGCAAGCCGGATACGTTCGCGAACCCCGGCGGCATCTTCGTATCGGAGGATGGCGTCATCTACGTCGCGGACACGGACCGCAACCGGATCGTCGTGCTGAGCGAAGACGGAAAGCTGCTTCGCATAATAGGCAAGCCGGAGTCCGACATCCTGCCCGCCGACTTTCAGTTCCATCCCACGAGAGTGACGGTAGACCGGGCCGGACGGGTATTCGTCGTCGCCCGCGGCGTGTTCGAAGGACTGATGCAATTCGACGAGAACGGGGAATTCATCGGGTATGCCGGCACGATCGGCGTGACCCAGACGTTCTCCGAGCGGCTGTGGCGCAATCTGGCGACGGACGCGCAGCGGCAGCGGATGCAGCTGTTCATTCCGACGGAATTCTCGAGCGTCGATATCGATCATAAGGGATTCGTCTACGCGACGAGCGTCGATCTGAATTCCGAGACGCCTATCCGGCGGTTGAATCCGTCCGGTCAGGACGTGCTCAAGCGGTTCGGTTATTATCCGGTGCGCGGGGACGTGAGGTTCCGCATCTTCGGCAATAACGCGGGCCCGTCGCGCCTGACCGACATCAAGGTGCTCGGCGGCGGCATGTACGCGGCGCTCGATACGTACCGCGGCCGACTGTTCACGTACAACGACGAAGGGGAGCTGCTGTACGCGTTCGGCGGCAAGGGCACGCAGCTTGGCGTGTTCAACACGCCGGTCGCCGTGGAGCGCGTCGGCGATAAGCTGGCCGTGCTCGACCGGGGCAAAAACAATATCGTCGTGTTCGCCCCGACCTTGTTCGGCGATGCCGTCCGCCTTGCGACCGAGCTGCGTTATCAAGGCAACGACGCGGAAGCGGTCAAGCAGTGGGAAGAAGTGCTGAGGCTGAACTCCAACTACGACCTCGCTTACATCGGCATCGGCAAATCGCTGCTGATGGAGAAGCGGAACAAGGAAGCGATGGCGTACTTCAAGCTCGGCATGCAACGCGACTATTATTCGATCGCATACAAGCGATACCGCAGGGAAACCATGCAAGAGCACTTCGGCACGTTTATGTCCGGAGCGGCGATCGCGCTGCTTGCGCTTGCCGCGCTCTTGATCGTCAGGAAACGCGCGAAGAAGGGAGGGATGAAGCGTGAAGCAGGAGCATTATAAATTTCCGTTCCATGTCATTCTGCATCCGTTCGACGGATTCTGGGATATGAAATACGAGAACAAAGGCAAGCTCAGAGTCGCGGCCGCCATCGTGCTGACGCTGATCCTTAGCGTCATCCTTCAGCGGCAGTTCGCGGGTTTTCTGGTCAATTTCAACGATCCGCGCAACTTGAACAGCCTGGACGATCTCCAGTATACGGTGCTTCCGTTTCTGCTGTTCTGCATCGCCAATTGGTCGGTGACGACTTTGATGGAAGGCGAAGGCAAGTTCAAGGAGATCGTCATGGCGACGGGGTATGCCTTGCTTCCGCTAGCGCTCGTCAATCTCCCCCTTACGTTCATTAGCCGGTTCATGACGAACGACGAAACGGCCTTCTATTATTTGGCGAACAGCATCGCGGCGGTTTGGTTCTTCTATTTGCTCTTCGTCGGCATTATGACGGTCCATCAATATACGCCGGTCAAGACGGTGATGACGCTGCTGCTGACGGTCATCGCCATGGGCATCGTCGTGTTCCTCGGGACGCTGATCTTCAGCATTGCCATGCAAATGTATTATTTCGTATACGACGTATACAGAGAACTTATTTTCCGAATGTAGGGAGGCAGCCTGCGTGAGACGATTAAACATCAAATGGGTTGCGGCGCTGGCCTGCCTCTTGGCGGCCGCGGCAGCCGCGACCTGGATCTACCTCGGAAGCCGGGGCGTGCCGGCGATCGGACTGGCCGCATACGTTCAGGCGCAAGAGGGGCCGCCGACTTCGGAGCTGTCGCTCAGGCAAGACGGCCTCGTGCCGGACATGAAGCTGGCAGCCGAATCGCCGGAGCT
>JAQSXN010000560.1 GCA_029256665.1 Paenibacillus sp. | reverse complement strand
ATCGCGATGGATACGGGGAAAAAACAGACCATCATCACGAGCAGAACCTTGGGCAGCAGCCCGTAGCCGAACATCATCGTCAGGATGGGACCGAGCACGACGATCGGCACGTTCTGCGACAGGATAAGCAGCGGGTAGACGCCACGGCGGACGTAGACGCCAAGGCGGACGCCGAGCAGCAGATGCAGCAAAGCGGCGAGCGCAAAGCCCGCCGCCGAACCGCTCGCGAAGCCGATCAAAGTCAGCTTTAGCGTCGCCCACGTATGCATCATGAGGCGCGGCCAAATCCCGACCGCCTCGCGCGCGACCGCGATCGGCGCGGGAATGCGCCACGCGTCCACGAGACCAAACGTTGCTGCCGCCTGCCAGAGCGCGATCAACGCGCCCAGCACGGCTGCGGGCGGCCATATTGTCGCCCACTGCCTCTTCTTACTGGCCATCCGGATATTTCTCCAGCAAACGGCCCATGGAAGCGCCGTTCTCCGGGTTGTAATAGATCTTGATCTGGGAGATCACCGATGCGCAGCCCATCTCGGTCATCGCCTCGTTCATGCGCTGCACGACGTTCAGCAGCTCCTGCAGCTCGCCCTCCATCGTCGTCTCCAGCGGAGCGACCCGATAAGGCACGCCCGATTCCTTAATGATGTCGATCGCTCGATCCACGTAAGGTAGGACGCTTGCCCCTCCCGGCGTGCTCGGCAATATTTGAATGCTTACAAGCGCGTTAGCCATTTGTTTGTTCTCCCCTCTGATAGTCGCAACTCTTGTCATCTCTCCGTTATTGCGGCAGGAATTCGTTCGTAAACGCCTTCTCCGCTTCCAGCTCGCCCTCGAGCAGTCCTTGCTCCAGCATCCAGCCCGCGTAGTTCTCCCACACGCTCAGCTTCTGCTCGCCCCAGCGCGGCGCATCGTCCTGATATTTCGGACTTAGCCACTTCTGGCTTGCCCGCACGAGCTCCGCGTTCAAGTCCGGCTCCGCCTTGATCAACACTTCCGCCGCATCCTCCGGATTGTCGATCGTGAACCGGTACCCCTCGGCCGCGCCGGCGACGAACGCTTTCACCAGCTCGGGATCCGACTTGATCCGCTCCTCGTTCGTCACGAGCACCGGCGTATAATAGTCGAGCTTGTCGCTGTAATCCGTCAAATAAACCATGTTCAGCTCTTCGCCCCGCAATTCCGCCTCGACGCCCGTCCAAGCGTAGTAAATCCATGCGAAGTCGATGTCCCGCTCCACGGCCGCGAAGAAATCGCTGTCGCCGATGCTCATGATGTCGACCTTGCTCACGTCGCCGCCGTCCGCCTGCATGAGAGCGTCGATGACCGACTCTTCGACCGGCGCACCCCAGCCGCCGTAACGCTGGCCTTCGAATTTCTTCGGCGAGTCGATTCCTTTCTCTTTCGGCGAAGCGAAGCCCGACGTGTTATGCTGGATGACCGCCGCGACGGAGACGATCGGCACGCCCGCGATGCGGGCCATCGTAATGGATTCCTGGTAGCTGACGCCGAACTCGGCATCGCCGGAGGCGACCATGGCGTCGGCGCCGTCTTGTCCTGGCTGGATGATCTCGACATCCAGACCTTGTTTCTCGAAGAAGCCGTTGTCGCGCGCGACATATAGCCCCGTATGGTTCGTATTCGGCGTCCAGTCGAGCACGACCTTCACCTTCTTCAGTTCCTTCTGCGCCTCTTCGCCTTCGGGCTCGCTGCCGCCGCAGCCGGCTAATGTCAGCGTCATGGCGAGCACCGCCGCCGTAAGCCCTCGTCCCCATAACGTTTTGTTCCTCTTGTGCAGCATGTTTTGTTCCCCTCTCCGCATCCTCTGTTGTCTGATTGACGTCACCCGCAGCTGCCCCCGCATTCCCTTTCAAAAAAAAAATCGCCCTCCTGATCAGGAGGACGAGTTGCCGTTGGCATGGTTGCGTCTTGCAGCACAGTCTCGCGCGCAGCCGCTAACGGCTGTACGCCAAACGATGATGAAGCGCTCGCTTCACGTTCCTACGCCGGCATTATCCGGATCAGGTATACGGGTCGGAATGTTCTCATTCCCTCTCAGCCGGCCAAACCAGCTCCCCGGAGCATATGATGTTACGTCAATTACGTAACCAATTATAGCAGACTCCGCGGGTAATGCCAGCATTATTTTTCCACGGACGACGGACCTCTGCCTTCTCGCGCCTTGTTCTTATACCGCTTTCTCACCCCGACGATAAGCATCATGAGCGGGATGGCAATCTGGAACACGGGCACGATCTTGAGCGTTACGTCAAGGCCAAGCCAAATATGAAACGTATTGTTGGGCTCGAGGAAGGACATGACGTAGATAACCAGTCCGATCGGCAACAGCAAATTGCGCGTCTCGATCCCCGTCGAGCTGCGAAAAACCATGATGGAGGCTAAGTAAAGCGCCGTAATCTTGACGTACAATCCGATAAACAACAGCAGGGTAACGATGACGTCGAGCCGCTCCAAAAAGTTAGCCAGCCGGATGAGTTGGACCGCCTGCAGCAACGGCAGCGCCGTGGCGCCCGCAAGCGCCGGGCCGATTACGCAAAGGATGAGCGCGTTCATAAAAATGAGGAATAACGACACTCCGCCCTGCGACAGGAGCGTTATTTTGGAGATGTGCTTTTTCTCGCTGACCAGCCTCCAGTATGCGAACATGATGACGAGCTGCCCGAAGGGGAAGGAAACGAGATCCGGGAACGCCGCTTTGAGAACGGGCATCGGCCCGTTCTCCATGATGGGCAGCAGCTCGTCGAACCGGACGAGGCCGCTGAAGAAAAGCAAGGTGACGATGATCAGGTAGCTAGCGGCCGCCACGGGGAACAGAAGCTGCACGACGCGGACGAACACTTCCACGCCCTTGCTCGCGGTGTAAGCCGCCGCAAGCAGAATGAACAGCATAATAATCCATTTAGGAGTGAACTGCAGGAGCGCTGCCGACGTCAATTCGCCGACGTCCCGCACGTTGCGCATGCTTTCGTAAGCGAACTCCATCGCATAAACGATGCCAAGAGCCGTGCCGATCCACTTGCCGAAGTGAAACCGCAGGAGCTCGCCCATTCCCGCTTCGGGCGCTCTGCGCTGAATGATCAGGTACAGGCCCGTTAGCGCGAGTCCCGCGACGGCAGCCATCGACATGGCGATCCACGAATCCTGCTTGGCTTTAATGCCAAGCTCGAAGAGCGGCGTGCTGCCGATCATAAACATGATGATCAAAAGCGCGAGCTGGTTTTTGCCGATGAGCTGGCGCATGACGACGACTCTCCTCTCTTGGTTCCCACAAATGTCCCCTACTTGCTTGCATCCTCTTGCACCTGCTTGAAGTTGTTGCCGCTCGATCCGGTCGTGGACACGTTAACGCTCACCTTGACGACAACTTCGAT
>JAQSXN010000559.1 GCA_029256665.1 Paenibacillus sp. | reverse complement strand
GCCGAGATGGCGAACCGGATTCCGTCAAGCTCGTCGTAGATGACATCGCTCCCCCATAACGTCCGCGTTTCGTCGCCGAAAATAACGTTCGTGTTCCGTTCGTTGACGTTCTGCACGATGCTCTTGAGGCCGGGCAGCTCGGCGCGCAGCGCTTCGATCCACTCCGGCTGACGCGGCAGGCGCTGGCCATTCGTCACCAGGACCACCATGATCTCGCTGGTCACGACGCCCGTTCGGACCATTACGTGGCGAAGCACGCCTGTGCCGGTCGTTTCGTCGTAAGGCTTTATTCGCAAATAACGGGCGATCCGCTTGACGACGCGAATCGCTTCGTCGTTTCGCTCATCCTGAATAAGGCAGTCGTCCATATCGATAATGCGATGCGTTCCGCTTTCGTAGAAACCCGCGATCAAGCCGCCTTCTGCTTCGCCGATGGGAACGGCCGCCTTGTTGCGGTATCGCCACGGGTCGCTCATGCCGATAGTCGGCTTGACGACGATGCCCGATGTTTCGACCTCGCCCTCGACCTCGCCCTCTCCAGCGACCGTCAGCTTGCCGATTCGCGTCAAGTTGTCGACGACATGCTGCCGTTTCCAAGCGAGCTGCGCCTCGTAATCGAAGTGCTGAAGCTGGCAGCCGCCGCACTCTTCGTAGATGTCGCAAGGCGGATCGAGCCGAGCAGGACTGCTGACGAGCACCTTCTCCAGAGAGGCATATCCGTATTGCTTCTTCTGCTTCGCGACCCGCGCTTCGACCTGCTCGCCTGGCAACGCTCCATGCACGAACAGCGTATATCCGTCCACGCGACCCACGCCTTCGCCGTCATGGGTAAGGCCGATCATATCGAGCGTCACCTTCGCATGGGGAGCAAGCGGTCCGCTCTGTTCTTTAGCGGCGGCGCGTGCCTGAGGACGTCCCTTCGGACGGTTAGCGTTGTTGCCGGTACGCGAAGCAACATTACTTGCCCGCTCCGCTCCGCGATCGTTTTGTCCTATCGTTCGCGCCTCGCTTCTGCCGGCTTCCGAAACATCTCCTGCGGATCGCTTCGCATCCGGGCTCTTACGTTTGCCATGCGCCACCTTTTTTGGGGTGCTTCCCGGGCCGCTATTCCCTTTATGCTGATGTTTTTGTTTCTTCATATCTTTATTTCCTTCTCCTCCACTCGGACCTGTCGCGCCCCAAGCAGAGCAAAACAGCTAGTCTAACGCGACTAGCTGTTGACACGATAAACCGAGTTTTAAATGGTTAGCGCCAGTAAGGCAGGCACGTTACTTACCTGTATGTCGACTCTCCGCTCTCGTCCGCGAAAATATTGAGATGCGACGGAAGGACGGAGAAGGTGCACGGCAATACGCCGCCGTATTCGCCATCCAGATTAATCTGCACGTAATCCGGCGTCGTCACTTTAAGCTCGTTCGTCCGGAAGTGGAGGACATGCGAATCGTTGAGATGCTCTCCTCTGAGCGCGAGCGTAACCAGCCTGATAAATTCCGCGAGATTCATGCGTTTGATGAGCAGCACGTCCAGCAATCCGTCATCCAGCTTGGATTCCGGCGCAAGCCGCTCGAACCCGCCGACGGAGTTGCTGTTGCAGATGAGGAACATCATGAACTCCTCGTGAAATTCGCCGACGCCGGCCGCTTCGAACTTCAGCTCCGTCGGGCGCAAGCGGGTCATCTTCTCAAGGCCCTTCATATAATAAGCCAGCTGTCCGATCATCGTCTTCAGCTTGCTCGGCACGTCGTAGGTAAGCTCCGTGAGCGAACCTCCGCCCGCGATATTAATGAAGTATCGATCATTGGCTTTGCCGACGTCGATCGGCCGCGTGTATTGCCCGATAATGAGATCGCATGCATATTCCCAATGCTTCGGGATGCCCGTCGCGCGGGCGAAATCGTTGGTCGTTCCGACCGGCAATATGCCGAGCGGCGGCCGATTGGGCTTATTGGCTAGACCGTTGATGACCTCGTACAACGTTCCGTCGCCGCCTGCGGCGATAATCATGTCGTACCCGCGATCCGCGGCGTCCGCAGCCGCGATAGTCGCATCGCCTTCGCCGATCGTCGCGTGGACGGTCGCTTCGATGCCGCCCTGATCGAGCCGTTGCAGTATGTCGGGAAGTCTGCGCTTCATCTCTTCCCTGCCCGAGGTGGGGTTATAGATTAGTCTTGCCCGTTTCATCGAAACCTCGTTCCTCCTTAGCCAAACCATAAATATATCGACAGCCGTCCGTTTCGCGGCCGGTATCGGAACCCGGAGGCGTCAACGCTACAGTTGAAGCTTAAACGTGACCGCCCGCGCGCAGCCACTCCGCCATCTGCCGCTTCAGCCAGCGAACGATTGCAGGATGCGGCAGCATAGCCTGGCCGTTGTATCGATAGGTCAGACCGGACAGTCTCGTCGGAATGACATGATTCGTAAAGTAGCCCGGACTGAGGAATAGCGGCACGACGATAACGCCTCGTTCCGGATCCTCCGCCTGCAGCATCTTGAGCCTGTCGGCCGCCATATCCGGCAGCAGCATGGCGGACTCGGCCCGCCCGAAGCCGCCATGCCGCCTAAGCCGCTCGGCCAAGCCGGACAATCCTTCTCTCCACCGCTCGTGGAATACGGGCTCCTTGCTTCCGTGACCGATCAGGAGCAGCGCTTCGCGCCCCGGGTCCGTAGACAGCTCGGCGATATTCGCCAGAAGCAGCTCGGCGATCTCGGCATCGTCGTCGATCGGTTGTCCGTATGTAACGGAGACGTCGGCATGAACGCGAAACGTTCCTAAATCGCCTATTAGATCGGATAGAGGCGGCAAGCCGAACGCTTGTCCGATCTCATCCACGTGCGTGCTGCCGGAAGAAACGAATAGCGGCAATACGAGCAGCTCGTCCACGCCTTGTCGCTCGAGCTCGTCAATCCCGTCCTGGATGAGCCTTCCGCTAACAATCTCCAGAAACGACGAAACGACGGGGACTAAGGCTCCGGTTGCAGCCGCATTCACCGCTTCATCTACGAGCTTGATCCAGTTTTCTTCTCTGGAGCCGTGGCTAACTACCAATATGCCGGGTCGCTTCATTGGCGCCTCCTTATTTGCCGAGACGCTCCAGTGCCATCTTGTATCCGTCGTTGCCATAGTTCAAACAACGTTTCACGCGGGAAATCGTTGCCGTGCTGGCGCCAGTCTCCGCCTCGATTTGGTTGTATGTACTTCCCTTGCCGAGCATGCGCGCCACTTCGAGGCGCTGGGACAAGGACTGAATTTCGTTCACCGTGCAGAGATCGTCGAAGAAAACGTAACACTCCTCAACGGACTTCAAGGTAAGAATAGCCTCGAATAATTGGTCAATTGCTTTATCGTTCAGCTTCTTCAGCTGCATGCGCATTCACTCCCATGATTACTTAAGAACATGTTAAACAAT
>JAQSXN010000558.1 GCA_029256665.1 Paenibacillus sp. | reverse complement strand
GCAATTATAGTGTTCATCGGTCTACTGAATTTGTTCGGGCAGACGTATCTGCGCGACGCGTTATGGCTCGCCCATGATGGATACCGACTGACATCGGTGTTCCAATATTCGAATTCATATGCCGGCTACTTGATCGCCGTCTTTTTTGCCTGCCTCTATTATGCCGCTAATGGCACCCGTACATGGACTCGCATTGCGGCTGCCGCCATGCTGGCTCCGGTATGGATATCCTTTATGATGACGTATTCTCGCGGCGCGATCGTGGTCATTCCGGTCATACTTCTCGTTATTCTTCCATTCTTGAAGTTGGCGAGACAGGTTGCGTTAATCGTTTATGCTGCCGTATCCGTCCTGATCTCTATGCTGGTTTTAGGCAAGATCGCCGCTAACTCGGCATCGATAGCCGAACTGGTTCAACCGACCGCCGACAAAGCTCCATCGCCGATTTCTCTATTCAGCACACTCCCAATTCAGAATTGGGGTCTGCTTCTGCTTGCGATGGCCGTAATATCGCTATTGTTCTGGTTATATGAAGCTAAATGTCATGCATTAGTAGATTCCAAGCTTCGCTCTCTGTCGGAGAAAAAATGGTCGTTCCTGCTGCTCCCGGCATTCGCCATCGTATTGGGAGCACTTATAGGAGGATTGTTGCTTGGGTCACCGGCTATTCGCGGCTTGCTTCCGCAACAGCTCGCAGACCGGATCGCGTCCATCAACTTCCAGCAGCACAGCGTTCTGGAACGGCTTACCTTCTATAAAGACGGTCTTCGCCTTTCTAGCGATTATCCTCTATTCGGCGCGGGAGGCGGCGCATGGCAGGCCCTTTATGAGCAATATCAAAACAATCCCTATACAAGCAGGCAAGCGCACAGCTTCTATGTGCAGGTGCTTGTCGAGACCGGTTGGATCGGATTATTAGCGATTCTTGCCTTCTTTGCATACGTGTTCTACCGCTACATTCGTTCGTACATCAACAATCCCGATAAACGGGGAAGCCACTTCGTGTTCTTTATCGTATCGTTCTCTCTTCTTGTGCATAGCGCCATCGACTTTGACATGAGCTACGTTTACATCGGTGCATTATTATTTTTCTGTCTCGGCGGTATGCTGGCGCCTTATGCGCACCAGGCAGCCTTCAGTCGGCAAACCGACCTAGCAGGAAAGGCCTGGACACGCACCGTTTATCCAGTCGTTGTAGGCGCGCTTTCTCTTGTTATGTTGTTCACGGTCTTCCAATATAACCGTTCGTTAACGACTTATAATAACGCGCTCAGATCAGCCGCGCAAAATACGCTTTCCTTTAATCAGTTGATTGAAACCGTGGATAAAGCCATTACCATCGTCCCTCAGAAGTCAGCCTATTCCGTTACGAAAATCAATTGGCTGCTGCAAGGATATGAACAGAACAAGGATCAGGCTCTTCTCGATTCCGCGTTGGCAACGCTTGAACGAGTCGAGCGTTACGAGAAATACGACCGCAATTTGTTCGTCAATAAACTAAGTTTGCTTCAACAAAGCAATAAGCCGGATCAAATGCTTCCCGTGATCGAGGAGACGCTCGAGAAATTCCCTTGGGACATCAGCTTCTACGAACGCGCGATGACTTCATATGGACAAGCCCGGGCGAATGCCGTCTCCGCTCAAGATGAAGCTAAAGCCAAAGAGATGACTGATCGCATCCGGGCCATTGAGGCCGAAATCCAGCGCAGAGTCAAGCTGCTCGAAGAACTTCCCGAGGAGCAGCAGCAAGGCCGAAACTTCAGCATTACGGAGCCTATGCAAGCCGTTCTCGCCACCCTCGACTGAAACTTAACTGGCATGTTTTAAAGCTTCCAAGAATAAATAGTCATAGAACGTTCTGCATGACTATTATGCCGGCCGGAAGGAGTTAACCAGTGACACGAGCGCGGAAGCCAACATGGTCTTTTGTCGTAATGAGAGGCGCTGACAAGACGGTAAAGCAGTTCTCGGTATCCAAACGATCGGTCGTAGCCGCGCCGATGGCGGCGGTAATCGCAGTGTCCGGCTGCGTCGCGGGCCTTCAGATGAAGGCAGCTTACGAACTGAAGCAATTGGAAGAACAGCTGTCGAATCAGTCGTCCGAATTCGCCCAAACGACCGCCGGAATGGATGCCGTCATTGCCGGGAAGGATGAAGCGATCGTCACCCTGCAGCGGGAGCTGCTCGAGTTGTCCCGACAAACGCAAGAGATGAAAGACAAGATGCGGGAGCTAAGCGAGCTGGAATCAAAGCTCAAACTCTTTATCGAGAAATACGGCAGCTCCACCTTGGATACGACGAGCGCTCCGACTACAAGAAGCGGTTCCGACGTTCGGCATTTATCCACTTCATACAAGGCTCGAAGCGCCGCCGTCCATTCGCCTGCCCCGCAGCATACGGCGCAGATCGCGTCACTTGCGCAGCACACCTCTTTGGACTTGCAGGCGCTTAGCCTGATGGTAGACTCCATGGAGACGTCCATGGAGCAGACGCTTAGGATGGCACAAAACAAACGCAAGACCGTAGATGCCCGTCCAACCTATTGGCCTACCCGCTCGAAGCAATTGACGTCGGGCTTCGGTTACCGGCGCGACCCGTTCACCGGCAGAGCGGCGTTTCACGCCGGGATCGACATCGACGGAAATAAGGGCGATGCCGTATTCAGCGCGGCTGACGGCACCGTCACGGAAGTCGGGTACGACTCGCAATATGGAAAGTACGTTATCATTACGCATCTCGGTGATCTCCAGACCGCTTATATGCACCTAGAGCGGAGCGATGCCCGCGAAGGCGATCTTGTCGTGCGCGGCGAGAAGATCGGACAGCTTGGTTCAAGCGGCAGAAGTACGGGGCCTCACCTGCATTTTCAGATCATGCAGCGAAGCGAGCCCGTCAATCCGCTCAAATATTTGGCCTCGAGAACGTAAGGACGAATACGAAGAGTGGTAGCGGATGCTTCCAATCAAAGATAATGCGAGGAGGTTTATACGGATGTTCAAGGAAAACAAGCGCGTCATCGCTACGGATACGCTGATCGGTCAGGGCACTATCATCGAGGGCAAGCTCATTAGCGAAGCCAACCTTAGAATTGAAGGCGAATATCGGGGCGATATCGAGTGCAAAGGCGACATCATCATCGGCGAATGCGGCTTGATGCGCTCCAACATCGAAGCGCGGGACGTGACGCTGGCTGGCAAGCTGTATGGCGACATCACCACCAAGGGACGCCTCATTATTACGGGCTCCGGCCAGCTTCATGGCAGCGTAACGGCTCATTCTTTGATTATTCAGGAGGGCGGCATCCTTAACGGAGTATGCCACATGGAACAGCAGCCTGAGCCCAAGCATAAACACGGGGCGGACGCCGATGCGGCAAAAAAAGACGAACAAAAGAACAACGAGGCCCGGGC
>JAQSXN010000557.1 GCA_029256665.1 Paenibacillus sp. | reverse complement strand
CGCTCTCTCAACCAACGTTTCCGGTCCCTGCGGACCTGCAATGGAAACGAAGAAGCGCTCTCTCTAGCTGGAAGCTCAATGACCTACTCATTTTCATCATCGATTTATGCTGATTCAAACATATATGCACAAATTATAGCCGCCCGGCCGAGAGCTGTCAAATGATCTTGCGCCTGACGTAGTAGGCGAACATGTGCTGTACGATGACTTTGCACGCCGCGAAGATCGGCACGGCCAGAATCATGCCGGCGATGCCGGCGATCTCCCCTCCCGCAAGCAAAGCGAAGATGATGAGCAGCGGATGAAGATGCAGCGTGCGCCCGACGACCTGCGGCGAGATGACGTTGCCCTCGAGTATTTGGCAAAGCGTGTTTACGATCGCAACATATATCATCATTTTGAGCGAAACGGTGGATGCCATCAGCAGCGCGGGAGCCGCGCCGAAGAACGGCCCGAGATACGGAATGACGTTCGTGATGGCCACCACGCTTGCCAGCAGCAGCGCGTATGGCATGCCGATCAAGAGATAACCGCCGTACGCCAGCGTGCCGACGATGACGCAAACGAGGAATTGACCGCGGATGTAGCTGCCTAGCGCTTGATCGATATCTTTCATCAGTCTCACGGTATTTTTGCGATGCGACTTCGGCACGTACGTGATGATCGTCCGCTCGAACACGTCGAAATCCTTCAGAATGTAGAACGCCAGAAACGGAATGATGAACACGACGAACACCGCGCTCAGCATGGAACCGATATTGTTCACGAAATGGAACAGCGACTCCGATATTTTTTTCTCGATGCCGAGCAGCGCCTTATCGACGCCGTCCCGGAAGCTCTCGGGCAGAAACGACGTATTGTTCAGATCGGTCACGATATTTTGAGCCCGCATGGTTAGCTCCGGCATATGATGGTTGAGCTCCTGAACCTGTCCGATGAACATCGGAATCAGATTGACCAGCAGCACCGCTATGGCCGCGCAGAATACCGCATAGATCAGAAGGACCGCGATCGTGCGCGGCACCTTGCGCTCATGCAGCATCGACACGATGGGATTCAGTACGTAGGAGATAATCATCGCTATAATAAAAGGCCCCAGCACAGCCTTAAGAAATCCGTAGATCGCCACGATGAGCGGCTTCAGCTGCAAGAGGAAATAAATCGAGATGAGACCGAGAATCAGATAGACCAGCCATACGAACAATCGGTTTCCTGTAAATCGTTCCACGCTTCCACTCCCCCCGAACTTGCGGCAACGCGATGATTGCAAGCAACCGCAATTCACGTTGCGGTCCGCGCGCCTCGCATCTCACTTCAGTATATGTACAAGTTGGGGGAATCATCCTTTTGGTTGGATGATATTTGCCTTGACAAGCGCGCCTCGTTTACGAATTTCCCTTTGACAATCGATAAAACTCCCGGTAGAGCTGAAGCAGCTCGGCCTCCTTTACCGCGATTAGGCCGGCGATTTCCTGCATATCGATTTCAAGGCTCTCGGGCTCGTCGTTCATCGCGGCCTCGGTTTCTTCTTGCAGACCCGCCGCGTTCTCCGAAGCCGTTTCCGGACCCGAACCCTCGGCGGTCGCATCCTTTACGTTATGGCGATGACTCGGCGCCAGGCTGAAGCCAAATGTGACCCATACCCATTCGTCCGCTTCTTCCCGGCCGCGTTCCCTATACAGATGCGCGTATTTCTCCAGAATGGCGTTAACCGTTTGTCGTCGTTCCCAACTGACGATTCCCATGGAATCTTTGGCGCGCGAAACGGCCAACATGAGCTGGAAGTCGTTCAGCTTTCCCCTCAGCTTTTCAATATGTTCGATTTCATTCATTAAAATGGGATACACATATGCGAATTCTTCCGTTTCCAACACCATGTCTTCTTCCGAAACGAAAAGGCGATCCATGCCGTTCATTCCTTTCTCTTGCAACTTGGTTATATGCTTGTTCAAAAAATTTTCCTGCTTATAAACTTCGCAGCGGCCGCCTGAATTCGGGCATCGCCGTCTCGGAATTTTCATTTTATACAGAATGGCTATAAGCTCATTGGCAATACCTATTTCCGATTTGCCGCTGGCGGGAGGATAATATAGCAAATACATGGCGGAAAGGATGAGGAGCATGGCGAAAACGGAAGGAAATCAAACATGGGATGCCCAACATTACGACGATCGAATCGGATTTGTGTCGCGGCTAGGGAAGGGGCTGATCGAGCTTCTTAAGCCGGCCCAAGGAGAACGCATTATCGATTTGGGCTGCGGCACGGGCGATCTGGCTCAAGAAATCGGCTCGTTAGGGGCGACATGCGTAGGACTGGACTATTCGGCGGATATGATCGAAGCCGCCCGCCGCAAGTATCCCGGGTTGTCGTTCCGGGTGGCGAACGCCGAAGAGTTCCGATTGGAGCAAGACGAGAAGCCGTACGATGCCGTATTCTCCAATGCCGCGCTGCATTGGATGTTGCGGCCGGAAGCCGTCATAACCTCCGTCCGGCATGCGCTTCGACCGGGAGGAAGATTCGTTGCCGAATTCGGGGGGAGCGGCAACGTGCGCAGAATCGTGGAAGCACTGACGACGCAGTTGGAAGGGGCAGGCGTGGATTGGAAGGCTCGCTATCCCTGGTATTTCCCTACGGTGGGAGAATATGCGCCATTGCTGGAGAAACACGGCTTCGAGGTGCGTTACGCGGAGTTGTACGACCGTCCCACGCCGCTCGGAGACGGCGAAGACGGCATGCGTAATTGGCTGCAAGCCTTCGCCGGCCCGCTCCTCGAAGGTCTGGACCCCGAACGGAAGGAACATATAGTGGCTCGATGCGTTCGAACTCTTGCCTCCGAACTGTTCCGAGACGGCGAATGGTCAGCGGATTACCGCCGCATCCGCGTGGCGGCATTTAAACGATAGTTATACCGGACCCGTACGGGGCCGCATGCTTCGGTCCGCCATGTCCATAAAACATTGCCAATCGTACTCGGTCATGTCGTGGGGTCCGGATCGCAGGTGGTAGGCGACGCCTTCCCCGAATGCAGGCGACTCCGGCTCGGGAAACCGATCAGCGGGAAGTCCGGATAATCCATATAGCCGGTATGCGCGGCCAGCCAGCAAGGCGCTGATAAATTCGGACGATGGGTCCGCCCAATGATCCTCCGTCGCGCTGGATACATGGAGCGTCCTCGGAGCGATCAACGAAAGGAGCATATGCTGATCGACCGGGAGTTCATGCTCCCGGTCATTGTATTTTCTGTAGTTATGCGCGAACCAGTGCGGAAAGTTCCGGTTAATGTCCGTGATCGTTTCCCCGGACTTGCCACGGGCGATGGCTGCCCCGGTGCTACCCGAATTATTGGAGACCACCATCGAAAATCTCGTATCCGTCGCCCCTGCCCAGAGCGCCGTCTTGCCTCCGCGGGAA
>JAQSXN010000556.1 GCA_029256665.1 Paenibacillus sp. | reverse complement strand
GGAAGCAGCTCCTCGAACCGCGCGGTTACGCCGAGCTCCTCTTCGATCTCGCGGACGGCATCCCGTACCGTCTCGCCCGCGGACAGATGGCCGGCCGCCGTAATGTCGTAGCAGCCCGGATTGGTGTCCTTGCTCGGCTTGCGCTGCTGAAACCGCACCAGGAGGCGATCTCCGTCGCGACGGATCAGCCAGCAGTGGAACGAGCGATGCCAGTAGCCGTTCGCGTGCGTCTCCGACCGCGTCGCCGTTCCGATCGGGTTCATGTCCTTGTCGTAAATATCGAACCGTTCTTCAGCCATGGGCGGCGGTCTCTTCCAGATGGGACGTGCAATGCTTGCAGCGCGTGGCTTTGATCGGCACCTGGGACAGGCAGTACGGACATTCCTTCTCCGTAGGCGCGGCAGGTTCTTCTTTCGGATCTTCTTTCTTGCGGCGCAGCGCGTTAATGCCCTTGACGAGCAGGAAAATACAGAACGCGACGATGACAAAGTCGAGCAGCGTGTTGATAAACTGGCCGTATTTGATATACGGCACTTCTTCCGGTGTCCCGTCAAACGTAGCAACTTCAACGAGCGCGATCTTCAAATCCGCGAAATTGACGCCACCCAGCAATCTGCCGATAGGCGGCATAATAATGTCGTTGACGAGCGACGTGACGATCTTGCCGAACGCGCCGCCGATAATAACGCCGACCGCGAGGTCGATGACGTTGCCGCGCATCGCGAATTCTTTAAATTCTTTTACAATCTTCAAGTAAGACTCCTCCGTTTCCGATATACAAACTATATACTCAATCTAGCATTGCTATTAGACGATATCAAGAGAAAAAGGGTTCGGATTAGCCGCGATGCGACAGACTTCGCGTTTTGGAAAAGGATATTCCACGCTAATGTCGAACCTTAGAATTACGTCATGCAATAAATGAGCTGGAGGAGCGCGATGAACGAACTGTTTCAGTATGGGAGTCCTTCCTTTCTGCTGCTCGCTCTGTTTATTATCTGTTTCGCGACTTACATCACCTTCAATATGCAGTGGAAGCGGCGAGCCGGCAGCTTGCTTGCTTCGATATCCAACTTCGTTGGGCCGGCGCTCGTCTTTACGCTTGGATTATGGACGATGCATGTCGTGTTCCTGCTGGCGACAAACTTCATGCTTCATCTAGAGTGGACGATTGTTTTTTACTTCTCCGCCACGACATGTTTGGTTGCTTTTTCTTTGCGATGTTACCACAATAGCCGGTTACCGGCACGGCTGGTCGAAGCCGCGGCATCTTTCTTGATGTCGGCAGGCATTGTAAGCTTGCACTATATTTCGATGTTCAGTCATTCCTTCCACCGAATCGAGCTCCATCTCCCTCTGTTTTTTGTCTCCGTTCTCATCAGCTTTTCGGGGTGTTACGCCGCTTTCGCGCTGCTTCGGCGCAGAACCAAATGGCGTTGCGCGGCCGCCAGCGCCTCCGTCGGAATCAGCAGCATGGCGATGCATGCCATCGGGATGTACGCGCTCACCGTCGAGTACCGCCATCTTATGACGTCCGACAGGCTTAATCAATATATGATGCTCCTTGCTTTCATTCTAGGCATCATGGTCGTGCTCATGATTGCCTTCTCGTATACGACCTGGCTCAGCCTCACGAAATATAACCAGATCGACGAACGTTACAAGCTTCTCGTAGAAAATTCAACGGATACGATTGCCATTATCGTCGACGGAAAGTGGGAATATCTTAATCCGTCCGGCTTGCGATTGTTCGAGGCGGAGAGCGAATCCGAGTTGGTGGGAGAGTGCATCTTCAAGCTGCTGCACGGCGCCAATCATTTGGAGATGGAGGCATGGTTGGCCCATGCCACGGACGGCGCGGAGCGCGAGCTGCGAACGATCGAGCTGCACTGGCATACGATTAAGGGCAAGCCGATTCTGACGGAGATGGTTCATATGAGAACGATCTACGGCGGCAAGCAGGCGGAGCAAGTCATCCTTCGCGACATCTCGGAGCGAAAGCGCAGAGAGCAGCTATATGTCAACGCGGAGAAGCTGTCGATCGCGGGGGAGCTTGCCGCGGGGGTGGCGCACGAAATTCGCAATCCGTTAACCTCATTAAAAGGATTTATGCAGCTGATTGCTTCCGGGAGGGTGCAGGAGACGCAGTTTTTGCCCATTATGAAAGCAGAGCTGTCCCGCATCGAGAGCACGGTCACCGAGCTGCTCATGCTCTCCAAGCCGCAGGCGATAGAGCTTAAGCCGACGAATCTCAGGGAGCTGCTGAGCGAATGCTCGGCGGCCCTAGGGGCGCAAGCGTCCGTTCACCGCGTACGGATTCGGCATCGCTTTAAGGAGAAGTCGGCATGGGTTCTAGGCGTGAAAATTCAACTTAGGCAGGCATTCATTAACGTCATGAAGAATGCGATCGAAGCGATGCCGGTGGGCGGATTGTTGCTTATCGAGCTTCGGCGCGCGGATTGCGGCGTGCTTCTTGTCAGCTTGGCGGATAACGGCACCGGCATGCCGGACGAACAGCTTGCCAAGCTGGGACAGCCCTTCTATTCGACCAAAGATAAGGGGACGGGGCTCGGATTGCTCGTTACCTACAAGATTATTAACCATCATAATGGCCAGATCGGTATCGAAAGCCAATTAGGAGTAGGTACGACGCTGAAGATTCAGCTGCCTTCCGTGCAAGAACCGGACGTAAGCGGACGGAATGTTTGATAAGCCGTTGCTGCCGCTTGCGGAAGCCATTGCGTTATGGTATACCTATATGAGAACATATGATCCCTTGTCGGGGATTCGGATAGGAGCAATTGCGCAATGGCAGAACCGTTGAAGCATATTTATGATGGACTCTTTTTGGAAGGATTCGCGGATAAAATGTTCGAGGCATGGCCGGATTTCGACCGGAAGCGGTTCCTGGAATTAACGAGAGCAGGCGACTGGGGAGCGTTGGAGCTTAAGGCGAGAACACGCAGGATTACGGAGTCGCTTGGCAAGGTGCTTCCCGCCGATTACCGGCAAGCGCTTGACGTCCTGTATCTGGTCGACGAGAGCTGCATCGGATTTCCTTATTTGTTTTTCCCCGATTTCGTCGAGGTGTTCGGAAGGGGCGATGCGGATTACGAGCACTCCATGGAAGCGCTGGAGCGGTTTACGCAGCGTTCCTCCGCCGAATTTGCGGTTCGTCCTTTTATCCTCGACCGACCTGCGGAGATGGCGGCTCAGCTCCTTAGATGGGCGGAGCACGAGAGCGAGCATGTCAGAAGGTTAGCAAGCGAAGGTTCGCGTCCAAGACTTCCATGGGCGCCCGTTTTGCCGATGTTCAAGCAAGATCCATCGCCCGTATTGCCGGTTCTCGAACGGCTCAAGGCAGACCCTTCGTTATACGTGCGCAAGAGCGTGGCCAATCATCTCAACGACAT
>JAQSXN010000555.1 GCA_029256665.1 Paenibacillus sp. | reverse complement strand
TGCTTCTATACGACGGATTCACATTGAAAGGGAGCATAACGAAACGCAGCAAGCTTGTATACGGGGCATTGATTCTTTTGTCGCTGTACATGGGCATCGATTATGTCTGGAATGAGGAATGGCCCGACTATCTCGACCTTGTCAATATTCCGTTCGGCAAGGCGGCGAAGGCGTTGGATCAGATGCTTAGAGTCGACTGGGAGCAATGAACGCAGAACGTTGGGAGGGGACGGCATGAACAAAGAGAAGATCAGTCACATCCAAATCGGCATGCTGTTTTTTGTGTTCATGACAGGCTCCTCCATCATCAACGTCCCCGGCCCTCTCATCGCCCGGGCGGGCAACGGCGCTTGGCTCTCGCTGATCCTGTCCGCAGTGGCAGGATTCGCGATATTGTTCATGCTGCTGTTCTTGTCGAGGCGGTTTCCGGAATTGACGTACATCGATTACAGCAACAAGCTGATCGGCAGATTGCCCACCTTCGCGTTCGGGCTGCTTTCGCTGACCTTTCTCTTCCAGATGCTTTCGGCGATCGTAATGGACGTCGGCCTGTTCATGGTCAGCTCCATGCTGAGAGAAACGCCGATCTATATTTTCACGTCCTTGATCCTGCTCATATCCGTTTTGACGGTGAGAGCGGGCATCGAGGTAATGGCGCGCATGTTCATGTTTATCATGCTGATCACGGCCTCTTTTCTATCCATCACTCTGCTGCTGGCCATCCCGGACTATCATCCGGAACTGTTGCTTCCGGTGTTGCCTAAGGGGATGAAGCCCGTTATTCACGGCGCATATTTTACGTTCGGATTTCCATATTCGGAAATTTTTTTATTCGGCATGCTGCTGCCCTTCGTGAACAAGAAACATAGAGACCGCGTCCCCTCGAGCATGTACTTGTCGCTCGCACTCAACCTGTTCACCCTTATCGCTGCTACGGTTGCCGCGATCATGATATTCGGCGCTTACGCGGGCGAGCATATCTATGTTCTATACTCGATGGCCAGGCTCGTGGAATTCCAGGAAATCATACAGCGGATCGAATCCATTATCGGCATGTCGCTTATTCTAGGTTCGTATATGAAAGCGACGATTACCCTTTACGTAATCAACCTGTTCTTTGGACGGCTCTTCAAGCTGAAGGATCCTAGCTCGATCGTCATGCCGATCGCCGTATTCGCCTTCCTGTTGGGCCTTGTCACGTTCGACGGGCCAACCAGCTGGGGCGCCATGGTGACGACCGTGCATCCCTTATGGGCGGGCAGCCTGCTCATCCTTCCCTTGACACTACTAACGATTGTGGCCGCTTTTCGGAAGAAACCATAGCAGAGCGCACACAAACAATACAACCAAGGCAACCTGCGAAATCATTGGCCGCATGTCGCTAAGAACCGCTAGTCATTAACGACTTCCAGGCTTTAGGCGGCAAGCCGATCAACTTCTTAAAGCTTTTGCTGAAATGGAACTCGTCCGCGTAGCCGCAGCTTTCGGCAATTTCTTTCATCGTAAGGTCCGTATAGAGCAACTGCTTCTTGGCATGCTCGCCCCGGAGGCCGCTCAAATAACCTTTGGGGCTGATCCGCAGATGACGCTTAAACAAATGGCGCAGATGCGATTCGGATATGCCGCAGCTAGACGCCAGCTCGCTTAGCCTGATTTCGTTCATATACCCCCGATCCATCGCCTGCTTCGCCCGCGCGAACGCATCCGCGGCCAGCAGGCTGCCCGCCCCCTCCAAGCGCGCCTCGCGATGCATGGTCCCGATTAGCCGATAGACGGCGGATTTGGCCATCAGCTCGCTATCTGCTTGTCCAGGCACCCACCACGCTTCGATATCCCGGAACAGCCCGTCAAATCCGCTGGCTGCGTCGCCCTTCGTCTCCAGACGGAACGGGAGCGGCAGCGCCTCGTCGATTTTCTTCCAGCCGCCTTCGTCCGTCCCTCCTTGATACGCCGATACCAGCACCATGGCAATTCTCAGCGGGTTCCGCTCATCCGTCTCCATCGCGAGGGACAAACCCGGCCGCAGGTAAAACAACATTCCGGATCTAACGGGGTAATCGGCTTCGCCGCGAAATACTCCGCGCCCCTCCTTGATCCAGTAGAAGGTATGCGCGTCTCTATTCTGGCGGATGTCGCGCCAGCCCGGGGATGTCGCCTTGTCGAGCACCCATTGAATCTGAATATGCAATTGGCGAAGCAACGATTCCATCTTCGTCCCTCCCGTTCAGCCTCGCTTGGAGAAGCTAATTCGTCTTTATTTCGAGCATATGCGTTTAAAGCGATTTTGACAAGTATGGTGTCGATATTACCATGTTAGTTCAAGCATCCGCATGATAGGATGGACGTGATAATGACAAAGGGGGAGCTCGAATGAAGCGCAAGCCTGCCGATTATATGCCCTGGATGGGCTTGACGGAAGAGGAGCAGAAGGAACAATTGAGCTTGCAGGAAGAGCTTGCGGCCCGGTTTGGAGGCGAATTCGGAAGCGGCTGCATCGTCTCGCCCGAGGCGATATTCCATCCCGATTCGTTCCGCATGGGAGAGCGCAGCTATATCGCTGGAGGCGCGATCGTCCGCAACGGCCATATCGAGATGGGAGCGCATTGCTCCATCAACGCGTATGCCGTCGTAGCCGGCCGCGTCACGATGGGAGATGGCGTGCGAATCGCCTCCAATGCCAGCTTGTACGGCTTTAACCATGGCTATGCGTCGGTCGAACAGCCGATTTATCGCCAGCCGCAGACGTCTCTGGGCATTCGCATCGGGGATGACGTATGGATCGGCGCGGGCGCCGTCATTCTTGACGGCGTCGCCGTAGGCTCGCATACGATCATCGCCGCGGGCGCCGTCGTCACGAAGGACGTGCCGGACTACGCCATCGCAGGCGGCAATCCCGCCAAGGTCATCCGCAGCCGATTGGCCGATAAAAAAAGCCCGAACGGCAGCGGCGAAGCGCTTACCGGTTCGGGCGCGGGGAACTTCGCGCTTGCCGATCGACTTCGGCAATTCGGCTCGGAGGCGCGGGAGCAGCTTTCACCATTACTAGAAAGCTACGCGGCAACCGAAGGAGACGAACGTTACTTCCGCGATCGCCCCGGCTATAAACGGACGGTCCGCGCGTACTGCGACGCCGTGGAAATCGCGGCCATGTTCGGGGAGCTGCCTCCCGGCTGGACGCGCGACGAGCTGACCCTGAAGCTTGGCGGCTTTCAGAACGGCGCAACAGGGCTGCTGCCCGATCCGTGGACGCCACCGGACGCGGAGACCGATATGCCGGAGCTGCTAACGGATCATTTGTCGCGCTACCATCTTCTTGCCGTCGGATATGCGCTTGAAGTGCTTGGCGCTCATCTGCCGCATGCCGTGCATGTGGTCGAGCGGATGGACACGGCGACGCTGTATCGCAAGCTGGACTCGCTGCCC
>JAQSXN010000554.1 GCA_029256665.1 Paenibacillus sp. | reverse complement strand
CGGAGGGAAACGGGGACGGTGCAATGAAGGAATGAGTTTACAGTACATAAAGAACGAATTATAATCATGTTTAAATCATGTTTAAATATAAATAGATATAATTGATAGAGGTGTGTATGGGGATGGAGCGGAGAAATGTTAGGTTTCGTGTGATTTGGATTTGCATGATAGCAATCGCTTTGCTCCTCGGCGGATGCTCTACCTTTGGCGGAGTGACGACAGGCGAAGCGACCGGGGGGCAGGTTGAGCTTACGATATCCGCCGCCGCGAGTTTGACGGATGCGCTGGAACAAATAAAAGACGTCTACGAGAAGAAAACGGACAACGTCACGCTAATGTACAACTTCGGGGCTTCCGGCGCGTTGCAGACTCAGATCGAGGAAGGCGCTCCGGCGGATTTGTTTCTGTCGGCCGCAGCCGTAAACATGAAGGCGTTGGTGGACGGAGGCTTCATCGAGGAGAGCAAGCAAACGAATTTGCTCGGCAACGAGCTCGTCGTCGTCGTTCCCGCGGACAGCAAGTCCAATCTAACAAGCATGCAGGATCTGCAAGGCGACGAATGGCTTAAAATCGCGATCGGCATTCCGGAAAGCGTGCCTGCCGGCAATTATGCCAAAGGAGCGCTTGAGAAGGAATCGTTATGGGACGCGTTGCAAGATAAGCTGGTACAGGCGAAGGACGTTCGACAGGTGCTGAGCTACGTGGAGACGGGCAATGCGGATGCCGGTTTCGTGTACCGGACGGATGCCATGTCTTCCATCAAGTCGGAGATCGCGTTCGCCGTTTCGCCGGATTCCTATCCGCCCATACACTACCCCGTCGGCATCGTGAAAGAGAGCAAACATCAGGACGAAGCCGCCGCATTCTACGAATTCCTGCAAAGCCATGAAGCGCATGATATCTTCGTCAAGCATGGCTTCACCGTCCCGCGATAATGGCAGCGATCGATTGGTCATCGTTCTGGCCGCCGATTCTGCTCTCGCTTCAAGTGACGCTGCTGGCCAGCGTTGCTGCCGCCATACTTGGCATGGCGGCCGCATGGTGGATGTCGCGCGGCAAGTTCCGAGGGAAGGTTTGGGTCGATACGGCGTTCCTTCTTCCGCTCGTCTTGCCCCCGACGGTCGTCGGGTTCTTGCTGCTCATGCTGCTGGGGCGCAGAAGCTGGGTCGGGCAGGCGATCGAGTGGCTGTTCTCCGCGCCGGTCATCTTTAGCCCGTGGGCCGCCGTAATCGCCGCCGTCGTGGTCGCGTTCCCGCTCGTCTACCAGACGATGAAGGTCGGCTTCGACTCCGTCGACCGCGAGCTGGAGCAGTCGGCCCGGTCGATGGGCGCTTCGAACTGGCAAGTGTTCCGGCTTATCGCATTGCCGCTGGCCTGGCGTTCGCTCATGACGGGGTATATTTTGGGATTCGCGAGAGGTTTAGGCGAGTTTGGCGCCACGTTGATGATTGCGGGCAACATCCCGGGCAAGACGCAGACGGTGCCGACGGCCATCTACGTCGCGGTTGACGCCGGGCGCATGACGATGGCGTGGGCTTGGACGATCGGCATCATCGTCATTTCGTTTCTGATGCTTTTATTGACGGGCAGATGGAAGTCGCGGGAATAAGGAGCATATGTGCCGGATTCGCACCAAATGCATCCAATTTCGGACTATGCGCGGGCCTCTCAATCCAGTATGATAGAGCTGATATTGGACATTGAGAGGACGAAAGGGGATAGTCTCTTGACCACGAAAAAAATAAAGTTCGACCGATTCCCGAACGGCGACGGCAAAGCGGTCGTGTTCAGCTTTGACGACGGCCGCACGCATGACCGCCGGCTAGTCGACATGATGAACCGTTACGGGCTCAAAGGAACGTTTCATCTCAACTCCGGCGCCTTTGGCCGCGACGGGTACGTGACGGCGGAAGAAATCGCGGAATTGTATAAGGGCCACGAAGTGTCCGCGCATACGGTTACGCATCCCTTCCTGGAGCAATCGCCGCCCGACCAAGTTGCGGAGGAGATCCTGTCGGACCGCGCGGCGCTGGAGTCGCTCGTCGGATATCCGGTTCGGGGCATGAGCTATCCGTTCGGCAGCTACAACGACCGGGTGGTCGACGCTCTGCCTGCGCTCGGCATCGAATATTCGCGGACCGTCCAAAGTCACGGCGGCTTCGCGATGCCGGAGGACCCGCTGCGCTGGCATCCGACCTGCCATCACAAAACGATGGTGGAGAAGGCCGAGGCGTTCATTAAGTCGCAGCCGTATGGTAACCGCTGGGAGCTCTTATTTATCTGGGGACATAGCTACGAGTTCGAGAACGACGACAACTGGGAGTTGATGGATCAGGTCGGCGAGATCCTTGGCGGGCAGGAAGGCGTGTGGCACGCGACGATGGCGGAAGTGCTCGCTTACCGTAACGCCGTGCTGGCGCTGCGTTTCTCCGTGGACCGCACCTTCGCGAACAACCCGACCTCGACCGACGTGTGGGTAAGCGTCGACGGCGAATCGACGGTAATTCCGGCAGGGCAGACGATCAGACTATAGTAGGTTGGAATTTGGCTAAAAGCTGTCTTGCAAGAACCTTGCGTTCTTGCGGGGCAGCTTGTTTCTTGTTTGAGGCATCTACATCTGGAGGCTGAGTACGATTCTACACCTTAGTCCAATATTTTTTATTCATGTATCAAGTACAATGAAACTACCGATACAATTAATAGAATGAAGGAGTTGATCCGGGTTATGCAACTATTGCGCAAGTCCTTATTGCAATCTATCTGTATGGCGTGGGAAAAAGTTTTCTCGTGGACATCCCGTTTCCGCAGTTCTCATTCATCGAGTTTTGGCATATGTAAGGTCTTGATCAAGAAGCATCGGGGAGACAACATCCTGTGCCAGGATTCCACATTGATCAGAGACGGCGATCTGGTCGGCGAGCTTCATCTTAACAATGAATTCATCCTGATGCTTATACGAACGGAGGGGCCGGATCGCGCCGCGCTTAAGACGGCACGGCTTGCGCGCCAAGCTATGCAGCAAATCAGCGAAGCGTTCGAAGGCCAGTCGGAATTTCAGCACGTCAAGGCATTGGTAGGAGTAACGTTGCTTCATCGCGGCTTGACGCATGGGCTTGGTTTTGAACAACAGCCAGTGAAATCCGGAGGGTTCCTGCGCATACCGACGGCTTACTTGCGACTGCTGCTTTCCGTTATGCACCCTGATGGCAAAAAACGGGTTGGCCGAAAAACGGAGAAATTGATACCGATGATGCTGATCCACTCCAGAGAAACGTTAAAGAGCCGATTCTCCAAGCGGGCGAACGTATTTCTACAGGAGGAGTCGTTGCTGTGCTGCGTCAAGCAAGCTTCAACTGACGATTTCGTGAAGGGGCGAATAGAAATGACAAAGACGATACGAGAGAAAATACTTATTTTATCCGGCGCGCTTGGGGACGGACATATGCAAGCGGCGCGAGCGATAGTGGAGGCATCGGAGCTTTATCGACCGGGAGCGGCCGTGAAAGTGGTCGATTTCATGGAATGGATTCACCCTCGCATGCATGTGATTGAACGATACTGCTTCCTGCATTGGGTGAAGCACTTCCCTTCCATGTACGGGTATTTGTACCGGAAGACGCGCGCGGACAACTCGCTGTCCTACTTTTTGAAACAATTTCGGTCGTCCAGCCTGAATCGCTTGCTAATGCTTATACAAGACGAGCAACCTACGGTGATTGTCAGCACATTTCCTCCCGCGTCGGCAGCCATCTCTATGCTCAAAGCAAAAGGGATGACGAATTTGCCTGCCGTCACGGTCATTACGGATCATTCCGACCATAGCTACTGGATTCAACCTTGCACCGACCTTTATCTGGTTGGTTCCGAAGGTGTTCGAATTGCGCTGCGCGATAAAGGCGTTCCAGACGGGAACATCGCCGTGACCGGCATCCCCGTTCGCCCTTCCTATACTCAGTCATGGGACCGTAATCGGCTGCGCGATAAATACGGCATAGCTTCCTCTTCGTTTGTTGTGCTTGTGATGGGAGGCGGCTTCGGCATGATTGATAAATCGTTTATCGATCAGTTGAAATCGGAGTTCCTTCCGCCAAATATTCAATTTATTATGATTTGCGGACGCAATGTGAAGCTGCAGCACCGCTTGCATGAGGCGCTCTGCGACAGGGAGAATGTCAGGCTGGAAGGTTATGTGGAGGAAATTCACGAATGGATGGGCGTTGCGGATGTGTTGATAACCAAACCAGGGGGATTAACGACTTCCGAAGCGTTGGCTCGCCAGCTGCCGATGCTGCTTTTCGATCCGCAGCTGGGGCAAGAACGCGATAATGCCGATTATTTGATTCGTGCGGGCGTTGCCATTCCATGCCGCATCGGAGATCTGCAATCGCAGCTTGGCCAGCTGGCTCAGAACCCCGAGTTGCTGCAAAGGATGAAGGAGAAAGCAGGCGAATGCGGCCAGCAGAACTCCGCCGCGCATGCTTTGATGCACATTCTGAATG
>JAQSXN010000014.1 GCA_029256665.1 Paenibacillus sp. | reverse complement strand
ACGCGCTGCTTCATCCCGCCGGACAATTCGCGCGGAAACTTGCGCTCGTGTCCCTTTAAGCCGACCATTTCGATGTACTGATCGGAGATTTCCTTGCGCTTGGGCGCGGGAAGCCGCTTCATGCGAAGGCCGAATTCGACGTTCTCCCGTACGGTCAGCCAAGGAAACAAGGACGAATCCGCCTGCTGGAACACGACCGCGCGATCCTGGCCCGGGCGGTCCACCTCCTTCTCGCCGACGCGCACCTCGCCCGACGTCTTGGAGACGAATCCGGCGATCAGTCCCAGCAGCGTGGATTTGCCGCAGCCGCTCGGTCCCAGCAGGACAAAAAATTCTCCGCCTTTCACCGCCAGATTCACGTCCTGGATAATATAGTGCAGCTCGCCCGCGGTAGCGGAAGGCTGCGAATAACTTTTGTTCAGCCGCTCGATATGGATTTCGTTCCGTTTCGCCGCCGGTCCCATCGCGATCGCCTCCTTTATTCCGGCTCGATGACGCGGTCGGGAAACGCTTCCCGCGCGGCATCCAGCCTCAACTTGCCGATCAGATCAAAGTCCTTCTCGATAATGCCGTTCTCCACCATGTATTGCTTCTGCCCTTTCAAGCCGGTATACGCCTGTTCGGTAAACCCGATGCTCCACGGGTTCTTGGGCAGGTCCTTGAGCGTGGACTCTTTCGGTTGTTTTACGGCATCGTACATAATGTCCGCCGTCTCCTCGGGATGATCCTGCGCGTACGCCGACGCTTCGTCGAGCGCCTTGAGGAAGCCGACCAAAGCGTCCTTCTTGCCATCGATCAGCTCGTCGGAAGCGATTAAACCCGTACCGAGTCTAAGCGAGGTCTTGGACATGTCGCTGATTTCGTGAACGCCTTCCAGCGCGCCGAACTTCTCGTGGTTGATCGCGCTGTACACCCACACGCCGTCGATCTCGCCTTTCTTCAGGGCGACGTACGCTTCGTCCATGCCGCCTTGCCCGATCAGCTCGGCGTCTTGCAGCGTCAGTCCGTTGTCCGCCAGATAGAGATCCCAGAGATACGGGAGGAATGTGCCGCGCAGGAAGCTCAGCTTCTTGCCCTTCAGATCCGCGCCGCTGGCGATTTCGTCCCGGACGAACAGCTTCCAGTCGCTCGCGCTCAGATCCGTTGACGTGCCGGAAGAGGCGAAGATGGAATAGTCGCCTTTGCTCACCGCGTTCAGCAGCGGGAAATCCGCTCCGAACGCGATGTCGACTTGTTTGATAAAGAGGGAGTTCACGCCCTCCGCCGGCGTAGCGAACGTGATCAGCTCGGCTTCGATGCCGTATTTCTCGAACAATCCTTTCTCCTCTGCCACCCGGAACGTCGGGTTCGTCGAAATGTCCGCGATTTTCAGCTTCGTCACTGTCCCGCCCTTGCCGCTCGCCGGGTCGCCGCAGCCCGCAAGCAAGAGTCCGGTCAATGCCAAAATTAAAGTTGATAATGCCAATCGTTTTACACGGAATTTAGTCATGGGCGTCTCCTTCTTTCTTCAATTGCTGCGTCTCGTCGATACGCGCGACGCATAACGCGCCTTCGCCGTAAGAGACCGTTCCTTCTACTTCCACCGTCGTAACGGCTCCGCGGGCCGCGGCGCCCGGCAACCGGAAGTCCGCCACGTCGATCGGCTCGATCGCGATCTCCTCCGGCCGCTCCAGCTGCGGAACCCAGTCGTAAGGAGCGCGGTAGGCGCGGTAGACCATATTGGAATTGCGCTGATTTTTGTACGGCGAAATATATTCCCACACCAGCTCGTGCTCCGCCGTCACTTCGAAGATCCGGCCGTCGGCCCCCTCCGTAATGAGCGTATTGCCGTTCGGCAAGCGCTGCGCGGAGCTGATATACGGGCTGTAGAACCGATAAGAATCAAGCGGCGCCTGGAAGCCCGCTTCCGTCGGCGTATATTGCCATTCGATCGCGAAGGTGATGGGATTGATCTCGAGAATGCGAGAATGATCGCGTCTCGCGTTCTTCAGGCCGTCCGGCGATTCCGGGTTCGGCTTGCCGTAGCCGCCCCAGCCGCCGTTGTCGAAGATCAGGATGTTGCCCGCGCCCGGCAGTCCTTGCGGAATGAGATGCGCGTGATGCTGGCCGATGATCCAGCCGATGCCTTCCGTCTCCGCCGTGTCGTAATTCGGTCCAAGCTTCCAGACGATGCTGCCCGTGCGTTTATCGGTGATGGCGATAATGTTGGACTCCCGCGCGTCCCAGATGATGTTGTCCGGATGGAATCTCTCGTCCCCGTTGTCGTAATGCTTGTTCGGGCCGAGCGCCGACGCGGAATTAATATGCATCCAGTCTCCGTAATGCGTGCCGAAGGCGCGCGTATTGGGGTCCCGATAGATCGCCGCTTTGGCGTCGTCGTCGAATCCCAGCTCCTCGAAGTGGTCGCTGACGGCCCATTCCCAGACGATCTTGCCGTCCCAAGTCACTTCGATGATCGTATCGTCGAGCAGCTCCTTGTCGGAAATTTCAGGCCGGGACACGTTTTTGTGCGCCAAAAGGATCGTATTTCCGCCATTCGTCTTGGGCTCCTGACCGGGTACGTAATAGCCGACCGGATTGCCTTCGCGCTGGTAATCATGATGCTGCCGGGCCATGTATTGCGCCTCGTAGCCGGGGTCCTCGATCCATTCGTATTGGTCGAATTTCCAGACAATATTGCCGTCCCAATCGACCTGCACCAGGTTCTTTTCGTCCTGGAAGCCGTATTTGGGATCCCGTTCCGCCGTGCTGCCGAGCACGTGGCCGCCTGGCAGAAGCTTGTTCGGGAAGCCGCGCAGCCCTTTCCACAGATGCACTTCCTTGCCGTTCATATCGATGAGCAGCGCCCCCGTGTCAGCCGCTTGGTAGATCGTATAGCCGCTCCATGCTTTCTCCGGATTGTACACCGTAGTTCCCGTTGGATAGATGGTCGGATGTCCCATATTTCTTTTCCCCTCTCGTGATTAAATTCGCAGGATTCATGGTTAGTACGAAATAAACTTATTGCCTTGTCCCGGCGGGTTAGGCGGGCGCGGCGGCACCGTTACGGCGATTGCATCTTCGGCGTGCCGCGTCACCTTGTCGGCGAACCGTTCGAGCTGGTCCAGAATCCGTTTGTGGGACTGGATGATCGCCTCCAGCTCTTCCTTCGCAAAGGAACCGAACAGTAGCTCGATCATATACCCGCCAGTCTCGCGGGTTCGCTCCAATAGCTCCTTGCCTCGAGGCGTGATGTCCAGCGCCACGGAGCGCCGGTCGTTCCCGCTTCTCTTCCGGATCGCGTACCCTGCCGCCTCCAGCTTGTCGCATTGCGCGGTCACGGCGCCGGACGTGAAATCCAGCCGCTCCGCCAGCTCGCCGAGCCGTTGCTCTCCCTCGCGGGCAATCGCGTTAAGGATAAGCATGCCGGGAAGCGGCACGCCTTCTATCGAAATTTTATCCCTCTCCTTCACGAACCTCCGGACCATCTTGCGGAAAACCCAGTCCGCTTCTTCTAGCAAAGCCATGGCATTGTCATTGTCGTTTTTGTTGTTGTTGTTCATGTGGCCCCTTTCCCCTTCTTGTGTCGGCGCGCGAGGTGAACGATTAGATTAAAAAAAGCTCCCGGCTACTCTCCCGTTCGCGCGGTAAGAGTGGTCAGGAGCCTTTGGCGGTCCAATCGGCTGTCCATATGTTTTAATTTTAAGATGATGATCGCTCGCTTAACGATCGTTGATTCAATGATCTTGGAGTAAGATTAAACCAATTAATCACACCTGTCAAGTGGGGATTTAGAAAATGTTGTTAGGCAGGGCTATCGAGAGCTATTGATTGAGGTTGGGTATGATTGCTCGCGTCCAAAAAACCCGCATACATCGACATAAATCGAAGTATACGGGCTGGCAACGCTATATGGATTTTTTCAGTAGTTGAACCTGTTTATTACTTCACGAACTTCACGCGCTCGCTCAGCGGTTGAACCTGTTTGTCACCGGCCGGCGCGACGATTTTGCCGAACGGCATTTGCGCAAGCAGCTTCCAAGTCGAAGGTACGCTCCACTCCGCCTTCACCTTATCGTCGATCAGCGGATTGTAGTGCTGAAGCGACGCACCCAAGCCTTCCAGCTCCAACGATGTCCAGATGACGTACTGCAGCATGCCGTTTGATTGGTTGGACCAAACCGGGAAGTTGTCGGCATAGGAAGGGAATTGGTTCTGCAAGCCTTCTACCACGGACACGTCCTCGAAGAACAGCACCGTCCCATATCCTGCGCCAAACGCGTTCATTTTATCCTGGGTGCCCGAGAATTGATCGGCAGGCACGATCGCCTTAAGCGTTTCCGTCGTGAGATTCCACAGCTTCTTATGTTGCTCCCCAAGCAGGACGACGACTCTCGCGCTTTGGGAGTTGAAAGAGGATGGCGTATATTCGACCGCATGGTTTACGATTTCCTGAATGCGTTCGTCCGATACGACCTTCTCGTCGCTAATCGCGTAGATCGAACGTCGTGCCTGGACCGCTGCGTAAAAATCTTTTGTGCTCGTCAATGTTGCTGTTCCCATGATTAAAAACCTCCGTATTCGTAGTTGGGTGATGTGCAAATATTAGAGAGTCAATTGGATCCCGATGCCGAACGGATCTTCAAGGAAGGTCGCGCCATCCCGTGTTTCCGCCCGGAACCCTGCCGCGATCGCGGATTCCGTTACCTTCGCCAATTCTTCCGCGGTTGGCAGCACGATAGTGAAATAGTCGATGCCGGTGCCGTTCTTAGGCGCCGGCGGAGCCCCCGCACCCGCCCACAAGTTAAGACCGATGTGATGATGGTATCCGCCCGCTCCTATAAACAAGGCGCCCATTCGCATCCAGTCGGCTTCGACATCGAAGCCTAATGCGTCGCAATAGAAGCTTCTTGCCTTCGCCATGTCTCCGACGTGGAAGTGGACATGGCCGATCGTCGTGCCCGCCGGCATGCCGGTCCAGGCCGTATCCCCGGCTTCCGCCAACAAGCCTTCCCAATCGATCGGATCGCTCGCCATTTGGATGGTTCCGTCGGCATTGCGGTTCCACTCGGAGCGCGGGCGGTCTCTGTAAATCTCGATGCCGTTGCGGTCCGGGTCGGACAAATACAATGCTTCGCTCACCAGATGATCCGCCTGACCGATCGCGACGCCCTTCTCTACAAGATGTCTTAGCGTGACGCCAAGATCCTTTCTTGTAGGAAGCAAAATGGCATAGTGATACAACCCGCTAAACGAACGCTCCGGCGTGATGATCGCGCCCGGAACTTCCTCCAGCACGACTAGCGCCGTGCGGCCGTCCGCGGTAAGCTCGGCCCTGCGGCCGTCATGCTCCCTCAGGAGACGGAGTCCGATCGTTTGTTCATACCAAGCAAGCGATCGCGACAGATTGCTCACCCTTAGTTTAACCTCGCCCAGCTTTGCGCCGGGATGCAATTTATGGGTCAATATGATCGACCTCCTATACAGTGACGACTTCACCTTTGTTACTTACTATTTGTAATTAAGCATACATTAATTATTAACTTTAGTCAAACAATCAATCATCTGAACATAAAAAAGGTTGCCCCGTTCGTCATCAATCAAATCATGACGATCGGGACAACAATTTACAGCTTAAACGGCTTAACCGATTCGTTCAGATCCACCGATAATGCGGCCAGCTGCTGGATCGCGGCCGATATCTCTTGCATCGTCGCGCTCTGCTGCTCCGCGGAAGCCGCCACCTCTTGGGTGCCCGCCGCTTGCTCCTGCGAAATGCCGCTTATCTGCTGCATCGCCCCGGTTATCCCCGTGAAGGCATGTTCCACCTTCTCCAGCGAGCCGTACATCTGATTCGTATGGGCCGTGAAATGAGATACGCCCGCATAAATATACTTGAAGTTCTCGTGCGTGCCGTTGATCCACGTATGGCCAAGCTCCACCGCCTTGGTGCCTTCTTCGATGCTTTGCTTCACGAGATGGCTGTTCGCTTGCGTGCTGGAGATTAGCTCGTTGACCGACTGCGCCGCTTGTGCGGACTGCGTCGCCAGCTTCTTGACTTCGTCGGCGACGACCGCGAAGCCGCGGCCCAGCTCCCCTACCCGAGCGGCTTCGATGGAAGCGTTCAAGGCGAGCAGATTCGTCTGCGTCGAAATCTCCGTAATGATGCCGATAATCTCGCCAATCTCGCCGGAACGCGTCTCCAGCGCCGCGGCCGCATGCTGCGACTGCACCATTGCGCTTTTGATTTCGTCCATCTGCTTGAGGGTCCGGTCGACGAGCTCTTGTCCTTGCTCCGACTGCGAATGAACCTCGGCGGCGATCTCCTGGATATCCCTCATGCCGGCCGACACGGTCTTGATATCGGCGTCGATGCTTTGAATGCTTGTCTGGCTGCCCGTTACGCTCTCCACGATTTCCGTAATGCCCGAAGACATGCGATCCGACGATGCGGCGACTTGTTGGGCGCTCTGCGTGGATTCGTCAACGGACTGGCGCAAATGCTTGCTCGTTTCGGCGATCAGCGTGGACGAAGCAATAACTTGCTGAATCAGCATTTTCAGACTGTTAATCATCACGCCGAAGGCGACGCCAAGCTTGCCGATCTCGTCCTTGCTGTCGACCGAGAATTGGCTTTGCATATCGCCCGCCGCAACTCGCTCCGCGGCCATCATCAGTCTACGCAGAGGATTCGTTATGACGCGGCTGATGAAGATCGCGATCGCGCTGCCTACCACGAGAACGATGACGGAAATAATGATCGTCATCAGATTAGAGCTGGCCGCCGTTTCCGGTACGACGGATGCGGACAAATCGATGCCAAGAATGCCATATGTATTGCCTGCATGATCCGTCAGCGGCATGAAGATGGATTTGTGCGTGCCGTATTCATCCTCGTAGATCGGGCTGATCTTCGTTTGTTTCTCGGAGATCGCTTCACGCATCTCATCCGTGAACGGATAAGGCGTGCCGAAATCATCGGGAACTCCCGAAAGGATCAAAATCCGTTCTTCCCCTTGCGAATTGGATAAAATATAAACGTTCTCCAAATTGTGTTCCGCTTGCAGCTTCTCGAGCGTCTCTTTTATCGCCGCGTAAGCAGGCTGATCCGTTCCCGTCAGTTCAACGTCGCTGCCTTCAATGCCAGCCAAAGCGCCGTTCACGATTTGGATATCCGTTTGAAGTCTCATGTCGAACTGCTCGAGCAGCTTTTCCGAGAGATTGCGCTGCGACAGGTAGCCGGAAACGGCGAACGCGGCGCAGGTTACGATAAGCAAACCAAGAATGCTAATTGCGATTTTTACGGAAAGATGTTCTCTATACCAATTAAAATTAAACCAGGATTTTCTCATGCTCTTTCTCCTTAGTGGCGAGCCTTTCATAGGCCGCATACGTTTCGGTGATCTTCAGTTTCAAAAAGTCGACGATGGCATGCACGTCCGAAGTTTGCGTATATGGCGAAATAACGAAAAGCTTAGAGGCATATAGCGCAACGTCCCCTGCACGATCCGCCGTCGGTACGTACAGATGTTTTTTGGTATCGCCGAAAAACATCTTGTCGCGGTCTCTGCCGAGAATTTCGAACAGCATCTCGTTCAGCTTGTTTTCGCGCTCGATCTCCGCTTTTGTCCTAATGCCTTCGTATTCAGCCGCATATCCGTTCTTGCGGTCCGTATATAAGCGGAACAAGGTAATGATGCCGGGATTGCCCGCGTTGACGATAACCGCTTCCGGAACTTCGGCGGCGAGCCGCTTGCGGAAGGCGATATTCACGTCGACGAACTGGGCGAGCAGCTTCCGGTAGCCCTCTGCTCCGAAAGCCAGCAATGCGCTCAAGATACTGATGGAGCTGCCCATTCTGGAGCATTCCAGCGTGTAGCTCGTATGGTAGTCGCCATAGCCGCGATGTCCCACGTACGGCGTTTCGTCCGGCTCCAGATCGACCAGCTTCAAGTCGGAAGCCTGCTTCACCAGGAACAGGCTGGTGGAGTACGGCGTTTGGCCAAGCTTCTGGAAGTCGAAGCACAGAGAGTCAGCCAAACGCAAGTGCCGCATCCGCTCGCGAATCGCCGCAAGCGCCGTCAAGGTTTCTTCGCCGATTTGGAGCGGGTTGCCTTCGAAGTCGTAATCGTTAAAGAAGGCAAAAAATCCGCCAAGCGCCGAATCCGCATGAATATGGGGTTTGCGCATGCCGTACTTAGCCGTCAGCGTCTCGGCCGCGGCGGCAATCTCTTCGATGTTGTCGATGCCCATGGCATCCGTCGTGGCCGTCGTCGCCACGATGTAGACGGGCACTCCGCCTCGCAGAATCACGTGCTCCATCTTCGCCTCGAGATCCTGCGTGTCCATGGAGCTGTCCTCGCGCGTGCGCACCTTGATGAGATTGTTTGTGCCGAGTCCCGTCGCTTCCATCGATTTGAACAAGCTGTAGTGAGCCGCTTCCGAACAGAACGCGTACAGATTGTGCGGCACGCCTGCTTTCTTGATGGACGGGTCGTGTTTGTTAATGGCAATCCGCAATCCCGTGAAGATCGCCCCCTGACCGCCCCAAGTCGTATACCCGCCGCTCTCCGACGGCTTGTATCCGACAAGATCCGACATCATCGCGACAACGCGAACCTCGGCCTCCGCGCCGGCAGGTCCATATACATCCCACAGATTGTTGCCGTTCACCATAAACGCGGTTAACATGCCGAGGATGCCGGGCGTGCTCGCCATCGGCAAAATATTGGTCAAAAAATATTTGGTATGATACGGGTGTCCATGCAGCAGCTTAAGCAGTTCCTCGTTCACCTGATCCTGCGGACTCCCGCTGTCCGGGATGCGGCTCGACGCCGTCAGCTCGCGATAGAAATGCTGCCCCCTCTCTTTGTTTCCTTTCAAATGCACGGCTTCGGGATCCTTTAAATCATCGACTCCTTCCACGATTTGTTTGACCAGCTCTATGAAGTGATTTCTTTGTTGTAGATTGCCGTCGTCGCTGGGAAATAAGGCGCGAATATTCAGGTTCTCCATTCTCTCTACCTCTCTCCTATGAGTTCTCTGTATGTTCTTAATAGGCAAAAAGAGGCATGCCTATACGTGACCATAGGCATGCCTCAGTTCAAAACCATGCAACTGGCTGACATTTCTCCGCGAGAAGTAGTCCCTATAGCTTTGCGTCTCACGCCTTTCGACGGATTTGCAGGTATGCGATTGTACAATGTGCCCAAATAAATTAGTAAACATTGACAAGGAATAGGAACATTCTACTATTATACCTATCGGTTTTCAATAGTTGAAGCTTTAGGATATTGTTAAATTCCATGCAGATATCATCATTTTGTCACAATCCTCCCTATTTCTGTGTAAGGATCTCCCCTCTTCCTCATACGCAAGAAAAAGCGCAAAAAACCTTTCCGTTGTGCCCGGGACATCGATGCCCGAGCATACGGTAAAGGTTTCGCTTATGCCGACTATTCAATTCCAACCGAGCGGGCCGTCCCCCCGCTTCGCGAGCCGTTGGCCGGACGGAAGCGGCTGCGCGGCCTCTATGCCCGGCAACGTCTCGCCCGCCTCCGCCATACGGCGGAGCAGCGAATCCCGGAGCTCGTCCGCCACCTCGCGATGCGATTCGTAGCCCGCGAGATTGTTCAACTCGTAAGGATCCGCGTACAAATCGTAAAGCTCGCTCTCGACATAGCGGTCTGCCCCCGCGTCGAGCAGCGGATGAGCTTGGGGCGCCTTGACCGCATACTTCCAGCGATGCGTCCGGATCGCCCGCCCGACCTCGGATTCGCTGATCTGCACGAACACTTCGCCAGGCCAATTCACCGTACCGTCCCTTCTCAGCAACGGCAGAAGGGATCGGCCTTGCATATGCGCCGGCACGCCAATGCCGCACGCGTCCAGCAGCGTCGGCGGCAAGTCGACGAGGCTGACGAGCTGGGATACGCGTCCGCCTCCAGAGAACGGACCGCCTCCAATCGCGGCCGGAACCCGGATCGAGCTGTCATGGCAAGATCGCTTATATTCTTCATTCCTCGTCTTGAAGTGCGAGCCGTGGTCCGATGTGAACACGATGATCGTGTCTTCTTCAAGCGAGAGGCTCCTCAAGGCGTCCATGACGCGACCCAGCGCCTCGTCAAGCCGCTTCACCATCCCGTAATAGCCGGGCAAGTGCTGCGGCGCCGTGCCGACGAGCGACGCGAGATCGGGCGGCGTCCATGCCGAAACGTACTTCCCGGCTTCGGCATCCGGCGCCGGATAGTCATCCCTATGATTTTGATGATGCGGTTCCAAAAAGGACAGGAAAAGAAAAAACGAATCGTTCTTATGCTCGGCGACGTAACGGATCGCCGCGTCCGCCAGCGCGTCCACCCGGTAACCTGGCAGCGTTACGGGTTCGTTGCGTTCGTCGTAAAGCAGCGTCCGATAAGCATCGGACGTATGCTCCAGCGCATCGGCCGCGAGCCAGGTTTTGTAGCCGCCGCGCAGCTCTTCCGGTACCGGACGGTCGCGGGTTACGGCCAAATGCCATTTTCCAATATACCCCGACTCGTATCCTGCCTCGTTAAAGTAATGAGCTAGCGTCGGCCATTCCGCGGACAAGGGAATTCCGTTCGTATAACATCCGTTCGTGGTCGCATAGACTCCCGTCTGCAGGCACGCTCGCGCCGGTCCGCACACGGGCTGAGGCGTGAAGGCGTATTCCAAATGCGTGCCCCGTGCCGCAAGCCTATCAAAGTTGGCGGTCAGTCCGAGCGGATTGCCGTGCGCCCCCGTCGTGTCCCAGCGCTGTTGGTCGGTAAAAAATACGATCACGTTTGGCCGTCTACCGGCGGAGCCTTCGCCGCGTTCACCATGCTTATTCATCATTGTCGTCGCTCCTTATCAACGTATTAATGACAAGCCTTGCGGCATGCCGCCTGGCTTTCCCGCCTCTCAGCCCTTCAAACCGGTTGTGGCGATGCCGTCAACGAAATATTTTTGAGCCATAAAGAAAATCGCGACGCAGGGCAGGATCGTGACGACCGACATGGCCATCACCTGATTCCAATTAACCGCGCCTTCGTTGTCGAGCACCATCCTCAGCCCAAGCGCCACCGTATACTTCGAAACGCTGTTAATATAGATCAGCGCCGTGAAGAACTCGTTCCACGTCCAGATGAACTGGAAAATGCAGACCGAGACTAACGCCGGAGCCGAGAGCGGGACCAGCACGCGCGTCAGGATGCCGAACGAATTGCAGCCGTCGATAACCGCCGCCTCGTCGAGATCCCGCGGAATGCCGCGAATAAACTGCACGAGCAGGAACACGAAGAAGGCATTGACCGCAAGCAGGGCCGGAACGTAGAACGGCAAATACGTGTTCAACCAGTTGAATTCCTTGAACAACAAGTAACGGGGAATCATGATGACCGCGTCGGGAAGCATCAGCGTCGAGATCATGAGGGTGAACAGCAGCCCCTTTCCCCGGAATCGAAAACGCGCGAATCCATAGGCGACAAGCAGACTGGATGCCGCCGTGAGCGCGACAACGGGAATAACCAGCAGCAGGGTATTGCCGAAGAAAGTGCCGAAATTCGTTCGCCCTACCCCCTGCCAACCTCGAGTGTAAGCATCCCATATGAATTCGGCGGGCCACAAGCCGATGCTGGAGAAAATGTCGTCGTTTGCTTTGAACGAAGACGAGATTAACCACAATAACGGATATAAAAATACGATGGAAAACGCCGACAGTACGATAACCGTCCAGAGCTTGCGTCCCTTCACTTGCCGTCACCTCCGTCTTCGTAATGCGCCCAACGGCCCGATGACTTGAACAGCACGAACGTAAACGCCAGAATGATTAGGAACAAGATCCAGGATTGCGCCGACGCGTAACCCATTTTGAAAAACTGGAACGCGTTGTCGTACAGCATCATTCCGTACAAGTAAGTAGACTTCATCGGCCCGCCGTCCGTAATGACGAACGCTGCCGTGAACTGCTGGAAGGCGTTGATCGTCTGCATGATCAGATTGAACAGCACGATCGGCGTCAATAGGGGGAGCGTGACGGAGAAGAACGTCCGAGCGCGCGACGCCCCGTCTACCTTGGACGCCTCGTACAACTCGGCGGGAACCTGCTTCAGCCCCGCGAGGAACAGCACCATCGACGATCCGAACTCCCAAACGGGAAGCAGCGTAATCGTGAACAGCGCCAGGCTGGGATCTCCCAGCCAATTGATCGGCGGAATCGAGAAGTAGGACAGCATCTCGTTCACGAGACCTTCGCGCATGAACATGAAACGCCACAGCACCGAGACCGCGACGCTGCCGCCCAGTATCGACGGCAAATAATAAATGGTGCGGTAGACGGAGATGCCGCGCATCTTGACGTTCAGCAACATGGCCACCAGCAAGGCCACGATCAGCTTGAGCGGCACGGCGATGGCCACGTAGAGCAGCGTCACCCGCAACGACTGCACGAATACAGGGTCGTTCGTGAAAATTTCGATATAGTTGGCGAATCCGACGAACGACTGGCTCCGTACCATGTTATAGTCGGTAAACGAATAGATGAACGAGGCAACAAACGGTACCAGCGTAAGTACGATAAATCCGATCAGCCACGGACTGATGTAGAGATAGGCGACCAGGCTCCCGGGCTTCCGTTTCCTCCGCTTTCTCTCCGTGCCGGGAGACTCAACCTCCGCGCCTTGCGCCGTATGCATCATAACTCTTCGTCCCCTCCTCCCGGCATTACTTTATTAAAGACAGCTTGTCCTTCAAACGTTCCGTTAGCTCGCTCGCGGCGGCATCCGGCGTCAGCTTGCCGAACGCAACCTTCTCCAGAATATCCTGCGAAATCTGGTTAAGCTCCTGATTGCTGCTAAGTCCGTTCACCGGCTCGCCGGGGTTCGAGAGCGCAAGGTCAACCGCCTTGGCTACGGTCGGATCAATCAACGACTTCTCCACCAGCCGATCGGCGTTCGCCTTGACGACGGGCACGCTGAACACATCCTTCAGAACGAGCGAGGCTTCCTCAGACGTGAGCAGCCAGCTCGCGAATTTCGCGGCTTCCTCGGGATGCTTCGTCTTTTTATTGATCGCGAGCGGATTGCTGGGATTAACGAGCACCGCGGATGTCTTGGCTCCGCTCGGCACCGGAAACATGGCGGCGTCCACTTCCGGTGTGAACGTCTTCACTTTGGCGATCGTGGACGCCAGCGTGAACATCATGCCGATGTTTCCATTCTGCCACTGCAGATTATCCGCCATATCCGGGTAAAGGCTGCTCTCCGCCACGGGCTGGATCACGCCGTCCGCGATCAGCTGCTGATAGTAAGAGAACGCTTTGGCAACGTCTTCTTCCGCGAAACCGACCGTTTTATCATCTTGAATCCATTGATTGCCGGTGAGCTGATTGACGAACGGCTGAAGAAAGATCCGGTGATCGAACATGCCGAGCAAATAGGCGTTGGCATCTTTCTCGTGGACCTGTTTGCCGATGGTATGAATCTTATCCCAATCCCAAACGGTATCTTCGGCGATGTCGAATCGTTCGAAAAACGCCTTATTATAAAGGGTAACCATGCCATTGGCTCCCATTGGCAAGCCGACCAGCTTGCCGTCGTACATCGTGTAGCTATCCAGGAACTCCTTGTCGAAAGCATCGAGGTTCAGGTAATCCTTGAGCGTGTTCAAGTCGAGAACCAGATCGCCTTTGACCGCGAGTTCTTCGATCCAGTCCACGGAAAGCGGCGTCAAATCGGGCGCCGTTCCGCCGGCGAATTGCGTGACCAGCTTCTGGTAGTACCCCTCGAATCCGCTATATTCCGGCTCAATGACCACGTTCGGATTGGCTTCCGTGTACATGTCGATCGCTTCCAACAACGCCTTATGGCGAACCTCGGAGCCCCACCACGAGAACCGCAGCGTGACTTTCTCGCCCTCCGTCGTGTCTTCCGCCGCGTTGCCGCCGCTTTCGTTCGAGCCGCAAGCCGCCAACGTTGCGGCAAGCATGGCAACGAGCGGCAAAGCGACTGCCCTCTTCCAGTTTCCGTTCATCATTCTCTAATCCCCCTCGCTCGTAGTGCTTACGTTTTTTACTATATCGCTATCTTGCCGCCGAAAACAGGCACGCAAGATGAGGAATGGTATCCCTATTCGATCCTTTCCTCGCAAAAGGTATCCGATATTGACATCCTTTCCATATCGGAGAATGATTCGCGATATCGAAGGATATCAGGCAGCACGCGCCCGTGGCCGAGTCTGTACAAACGGAAGCATATCCATTATGCTGATATCCATGAAATCGTTTGCAACTATTCCCCGAATGAAAGGAACGGATCATAATGGGATATAAACTGCTGCTTGCGGACGACGAAGCCGAAATTCGCAACGGATTGTCGCAATACTTTCCGTGGAGCGAGGTCGGCTTCGAGCTGGTGGGACAATGCGATAACGGCAGGGAGGCGATGGAATTTTTGCAAGGCCACGAGGTGGATGCGCTGCTGTGCGACATCCGCATGCCGATTATGTCAGGGTTGGACGTCGCCCGCGCGCTTCACGAGGCGAAGAGCCGGGTCAAGGTCTTGTTTCTAAGCGGCTACAGGGATTTCGAATACGCCAAGCAAGCGATCGTATACGACGTCAAGAGTTACATCGTCAAACCGACCAAATACCAGGAGTTGTTCGAGGCTTTTACGTCGCTCAAGATGGAGCTCGACCAAGAACGCGGCGCCGGCGGGGCGGACGCCTCCTTTAACGAAAAGGTCGTCAGGACCATTCGCGATTACGTCGCGGCGAACTACTCGCGAGCGTCGCTAGAGAACGCGGCAAGCCTGGTCCATATGAATCCGCATTACGTCAGCAAATATTTCAAAGAAAAAACGGGCGAGAACTTCTCCGATTACGTCGTGTCGGTTCGGATGAACAAAGCTGCGGAGCTTCTGAAGGACATTCGTTACAAAACTTATCAAGTAAGCGAGATGGTCGGATACAGCTACGCCAAAAACTTCACGCGCACTTTCAAGCGCTTCCACGGCATGAGCCCGCGTGAATTTCGGCAATTGTCCGGGCTGGACGAGTAGCGGACCGCCGTCATGAGGAAACGATTTTTCGCCAAAAACATGCTGCTTTTTCTTATCCCCCTCCTTATTCCGACCATCGTGCTCGGCACGCTGTCGATCGTCATTACCAAGCAGAACCTGGAAGGCGAGACGGCACGCGACAATCTACAGCTGGTACATCAAATCGATCGCAACATGGAACTTGTTTTCCAAGACATCGAAACGCTTGGCATCAGCATGGGCACGCCCGAGGTGCTGTATCAACTAGAGGAAATACTGCGTACCCAGCATGTCACGTTTGATAACCAGCGTCTCCTGGGAATGATGCGCAATCTGATCGACAGCCCGGCCAACGCCAAACCTTTTATCCAATCCATCTACGCGTACGTTGATAATCCGTACGATCAATTCCTTGCCAGCGGCACGGGACTATCAACGCTCGGAAGACATTCCGATACGGAGTGGCTGGAGCGCTTCCGGGCAAGGGAAAACACGGGCGGCATTTTGCTCGAACAACGCCTGATCCAGCGCTATAGCTTCGAAGAACCCATCCCGGTCACCACGCTGTACAAGCCGTTGACCTCCCTGCTTACAGAAGGAACGATCGGCGTCATCGCGGTTAATATTTATACCGACTACCTGGATCGCTGGCTCCGTTCGTTCGCGAGCCTGGATGGGCAGCACCTGATCATTATGGACGAAGCCGGCACCATCCTGTTCCGGAATCAAGTCGATCCCTTGCCGCAAGCGATGCAGGAGAAATTGTCCGCGCTCCCGCCGGATGCGAAAAGCTTCGAAGTAGAGCTGGATAACGGAACTTATGCCGGGACGCGACTAACGTCCGGGATGCACGAGGGTTGGCATTATGTTTCTCTCATCCCAAATGAAGTACTCAACCGAACATCGTTCCGGCTGAGCCAATCCACCGTCTTTGTCGTCGCGCTTTCGTTTCTGTTGG
>JAQSXN010000553.1 GCA_029256665.1 Paenibacillus sp. | reverse complement strand
TCGGCAATAACGGCAGAGTTAAGGTGACGGATTTCGGGATTGCCCGGGCGGTGACCTCGTCGACGATAACGCAGACGGGCTCCGTGATCGGATCGGTCCATTATTTCTCGCCCGAACACGCCAAAGGCATTAATACCGGAGAGAAATCCGACCTGTATTCGCTCGGAATCGTACTGTATCAGATGCTTACGGGCAAGCTGCCGTTTCTAGGCGAGAGCCCCATCAGCGTGGCGCTCAAGCATCTGCAGGAGCCGTTCGACGAACCGCGCGTCGTCAATCCGCATATTCCGCAGAGCGTGGAGAACGTCATTCTGAAGTCGATGCGGAAAAATCCGTCGGAGCGTTACGACTCCGCGCATGATATGCTGCTGGATCTCGACACTTGTCTTCGCCCGGAACGTCTCGATGAGCCGCGCGCTCAATTCGTAGCCAATCACGACATGGACGAGACAAGAATCATGCCGGCCATTCGCGGCAACGTTGCCGCCGCATCCTCCGACACCGCGGTTCGCAAAGAGCAGAAAGCGGCCGTCAGCGACACGACGAGCGTGAATTGGCAGGAGGAAGAAAACAAGCCGAAAGGCTGGAAGAAGCCGCTGCTCGTTGTCGGCATCACGCTGCTGCTGCTTGCGTTGCTGCTGCTGGGCTTCCGCTGGGTGCTTGGGCAGTTGGATCCCGGCGAGGTTGAAGTGCCTAATGTAATCGGCATGACGGAAGAAGCAGCAAAGACGGAACTGGAGAAAGTCGGACTTAAGGTCTACGAGCCCATTACGCGGGAGTTCCAGAAGGACATTCCGAAGGGCGAGGTTTACGAGCAATCGCCGACCAATGTAACCGTTAAGAAAGGCCGATACATCGAAATATCCGTCAGCGACGGTCCCGAAATGAAGGAGCTGAAGTCGTACGTCGGCAAGAAGCTTCAGGAGGCCAAGGATGAGCTTATCGCTCTTGGCATCGCCGAAGATCGCATTAAAGTGACGGAAGAACATAGCGAGGAAGACGCCGGCACGATTCTGGAGCAGACGCCAAATGAAGGCGAAATGCTGAATCCGGAGATCGCCGAGGTTTCGTTTGTCGTCAGCAAGGGCAAGGAGACGGTTCCGATGGAGGATCTCACCGACTGGAGGTTGAAGGACGCCAGAAGCTGGCTGAAGTCCAAGGAGCTCGTGTTTGAAGAAGACAGCATTATCTATGAAGCGAGCTACTTGCATGATAAGGATCATGTCATCGGCGTGGAAAACTACGCGGTGGGAGATCAGGTTCCGAAGGGCACTCCGATCATTCTTAAGGTAAGCTCCGGTCCGCCTGCCGATTCCAAAACGTATACATTCAATGTTCGCATCTCGCCGGCGCAAGCGGGCAAGTCCAGCGAAGTGAAGATCATCTATTCGGACGCGACCGGCGAGAACATCGAAGGCGTCAAGCAGACGATCGACAGCACGGTCGATATTCCGGTTACGGTTATTCTTGCGCCGGACACGGTCGCTCGCGTAATGGTGCTTCGCGACAACGAGGTCTTGGATACTGCAGAAATCCGGTACGACGAGATTGGCGCGGGCAACGATTCGCCGAATTTGACCATACCTGGCATGGGCGAAACGGAACCGCCGCCGGACCATAACGAAGACAATCAGCAAGTGCAAGGAGAGGTAGACAATAGCGATGGCGAAAACGGGACAGAAGGCAAAGAAGAAGGCGACTGACAATAGGGAGACGGGGAGCGGCGAGACTCGCGAGGGTAGAATCGTAAAAGCGCTTAGCGGCTACTACTACGTGCAGGATGACATGGCATCGTCCGATGAGACCGTGCAGTGCAGAGCCCGGGGCGTCTTCAAGAAGCGGGGGCTTACCCCGCTCGTGGGAGACAGGGTGGCATATGTCCTGACGGAGAACGGCGAAGGAACGGTAACGGAGCTGCGCGAGCGCTCCTCCGAGCTCATACGGCCGCCCGTCGCCAATATCGATCTTGCCATTCTTGTGTTCTCCGTTACGGAGCCCGCGCTTAACCTTCAGCTGTTGGACAAATTTCTGGTTCATATCGAGCATGCCGGGATCGAGGCCGTGCTGTGCCTTAGCAAACGCGATCTGGAAGCCGAAGGCGAGATGACGGAGGAAGCTGCGGAGGCGGCTTCTTCCGTTCAGCGCATTTACCCAAAGCTCGGCTACGAAGTGTTCGGGACAAGCTCCCGCAAGAATTCGGGCACCCGGGAACTGCGCGAGCGACTGCAAGGCCATCTTGCCGTGTTCGCCGGGCAATCCGGCGTAGGCAAGTCGTCGCTGCTTAACGCGATCGTGCCCGGTCTGACGTTATCGACCAACGAGATCAGCAATCGTCTCGGACGAGGCAAACATACGACCAGGCATGTAGAGCTCGTGGACATCGGCGGCGCGTACGTCGCGGATACGCCGGGCTTCAGCCAGCTGGACTTCGGCGAACTGGGCATCGAGGATCTCGGTTATTGTTTCGTCGAGATGAGGGAGCTCTCTCCGTCTTGCAAGTTCAGAGGCTGCACGCATGTCCACGAGCCCGGCTGCGCCGTGCTTGCCGCCTTGGAAGCGGGCGATATTATACGGAGCCGATACGATCACTACCTGCTCTTCTTAGAGGAAATGAAAGATATTAAACGGAGGTACTGACCATCATGACGATTATCGCTCCTTCCATACTTTCGGCGAATTTCGCTAAGCTAGGCGAAGAGATTTCGGCGGCGGAGGCGGCCGGCGGGGATTGGATTCACGTCGACGTGATGGACGGGCATTTCGTGCCGAACCTGACGTTCGGCCCGCCCGTCATTGCCGCGGTCCGTTCCGCAACCAAGCTCCCGTTCGACGTTCATCTGATGATCGAGCGGCCGGAATTGTCGCTCTCCGATTACATCTCGGCCGGCGCGGACCGGATTACGGTCCATGCGGAGGCCTGCGCGCATCTGCACCGCACGGTCCACTTCATCAAGGAGAAGGGATTGCCGGCCGGCGTAGCTCTTAATCCGGCGACTCCGGTGTCCGTGCTGGAGCCCATCATCCACGACCTGGATCTGGTGCTCGTCATGACGGTTAATCCCGGCTTTGGCGGGCAGTCGTTTATCCCTTACTCGCTCGTAAAGCTGCGACAAATTCAGACGATGCTGAACGATCGCGGTCTGAATAACGTTCATGTGCAGGTTGACGGAGGGATTAACCCCGAGACGGCGCCGCTCGTCCGGGAAGCCGGAGCGAACGTTCTCGTAGCCGGCAACGCCGTGTTCGCCATGCAAGACCGCGCCGCCGCCATTGCGGCGCTGCGCAAGGAGGCATAGGACATCACATGAAGGATTCCGTCCGCACGAGCTTCTGGGTTATCCTGTATGCGTTTATGGCAGGCGTCTCGCTTTCCCTGTTCGCCCAAATCGGCGACTTCATCAAATACGTGTTTTCGTTGCTGGCCATTTATATCGGCATCCGATTTTTTCGCC
>JAQSXN010000552.1 GCA_029256665.1 Paenibacillus sp. | reverse complement strand
TTAACGAGGCGAAAAACGTGATCAAGGAAGAAGGCGTGCTGATCAGCGATTGGGACATGGTGACGATGCCCGTAAGCGCGCAATATCCGGATCAGAGCCCCAATACCTGGTATAGCGACATTTTCGCAATCGCGAAGGATTCGCCGAACGCGGAAGCCGCATGGGAGTTTATCTCGTACATCTCGGGCGACGATTACGCGCGCGTCAAATCCAAGGTGACCAATATGGGCGGCTTCCCTATTCGTACGGAATATATCAAGGACGAGGAAGGCCATAATTTCGCGGCGTTCTACAAGCTTAAGCCATCGAGGCAGACGATGGATTACGCCGAGTACGAAAGCCTGAATCCCCAGTTCAACATGATGTTCTACGGTCACATGCAAGAGGAATTCAAAGCAGTTCAGGACGGAACGAAGTCGATCGACGAGGCGCTTCAGACGCTTCAGGTCAAAGGGGACGAGCTGCTTAGCCAGGAGCCGATGACGGAGGAAGAGATGAATAAAGAGATGGAGAAGCGGATGTCGGAGCAGCAGAAGCTGATGCGTGAAGCCGCGGGAGAGACCGTTACGGAGGTTGTGGCCGAATAACCGTCCCTGCTTCTCTTGCCTGCCACCTGTGACAAGCGTATAATGTACCCCATTACACGTATGAACGGAGGCGAATGCAATGGGAGGACTAAGGCTTGTGAAGCCGTCGATCGCCTATAAGGAAGCTTACATGAACTTCTACGAGGAATGGATTCGTAGCGGCGAATCGATCGTGCCATGGGTCGTGGAACGGGATCCGTCGGATTTTGAGGCCTATGTCGCCTTCCTGTATTCGGCGGATAATGAAGAGAAGATCGCCGATAACGGATGGGTGCCGCATTCGACGTACTGGCTGCTGGACGGTCAGGATCGTGTCGTCGGAGCAGCCAACTTCCGACATCGGCTGAACGGGAAGCTGCTCGAGAGCGGCGGACATATCGGGTACGGCATTCGCCCGTCCGAACGCAAGAAGGGTTATGCGTCGTTCCTGCTCGGAGAGACGCTTGGCATTGCCCGCCGGATGAAGCTGGCGCGGGTTCTCCTCGTTTGCGACCACGATAACGAAGCTTCGGAGCGAACGATCCGGAGGAACGGCGGCGTGCTCGAGAACGAGTTGACGACGGAAGACGGAAACCGGGTCAAACGATTTTGGATCGGGATCGGCGAAGAAGAAGGTTTCAACGACCCCTGTTCCCAATAAGCAGTTGCGTTACTCAAGGACGTGTTCGTCCGAACGACATGCAGGCAAGCGATCCGGGGGGATCAGGGCATGGTTCGGACGGCAACGTCCTTTTTGTCGTTCGCCTCAAGCCTATTTTTCTAATTTTTGTTGACATGGAAATCATGTTGTTGTATGGTTAGTTACATAAGTAATGAACCACATAAGCGGTGAGGTGATGATGTGTTCGATGACCGTAGTCCGATCTACCAGCAGATCGCGGACGGAATCAAAAACGATATCGTAAGCGGCGCGCTGAAGGAAGAAGAGCAAGTGATGTCGACCAACCAATATGCGACGTACTACCGCATTAATCCCGCCACGGCGGCCAAAGGCTTTCAACTGCTCACGGATGAAGGCATTCTGTACAAGAAGAGGGGAATCGGCATGTTCGTAAGTTCAATGGCAAGAGAAAAGCTGATGGGCGAGCGCAGGGAAAGGTTCTTCGAGGAAGTCGTCGACAAGATGGCCGCGGAGGCAAGGCAAATCGGCATACCGGTTGGGGAGATCGTAAAAAGACTGGAACAATTGAACGGAGGCGAAGAGGGATGACGTTAACGATTGAAGCAAGCCGACTCGGGCATCGGTATGACAAATCCGCCAAGGCGCTGGACGATGTTTCGTTCCGGCTGGAAGGAGGCAAGATTTACGGACTTCTGGGCCGCAACGGCTCGGGCAAAACGAGCTTGCTCTCCATTCTGGCATCGTTCCAGCAACAGAGCGAGGGCGAGGTCCGGATCGACGGCGAAGCGCCTTACGAGAACGAGCGAATCGTGGGTCAGGTTTGTTTTATCCAGGAGAACGGGTTCTTGTCCGAAAGCGCCAAGGTACGGGACGCGCTGAAGCTGGCCGCAAGCTGCTGGCCGAACTGGGATTCGGCCTATGCGGAACGTCTGACCCGCCTGTTCGAGCTTCCGCTCAAGAAGCAAATCATGTCTCTCTCGCGAGGCATGAAGTCGGCGCTCGGCGTCACGATCGGCCTTGCTTCAAGAGCGCCGGTCACGATCTTTGACGAGGCGTATCTCGGCATGGATGCGCCTTCCCGTTATGCTTTCTACGACGAGTTGCTTAAGGATTATATGGAGCAGCCGCGGACGATCATCTTATCCACGCATCTTATCGAGGAAGTGTCCGATCTGTTCGAGGAAGTGCTCATCCTGGATAAAGGACGATTGTTGCTGCACGAAGAGGCCGAGACGCTGCGTACCCGGGGATCAGCCATTACCGGCCCGGCCGCCGCCATTGACGAATTTGCCGTCGGGCTCGCAATTCTGAGCGAGCAGAAGCTGGGCGGCACCAAGTCGATTACCGTATTCGGGGAGCTGGGCAAGGAGCGCGAGAAACGGGCGGTCGCCGACGGCCTCGAGATCGGTCCCGTGTCGCTGCAGGATTTGTTCGTGCATCTAACTAGAAAGGGGGGCGAAGCGGATGAACGGAAACTCGGTTAAAGGAAAACGCAGTCCCGCCATGAACGTGGCTAAACATTTGTGGAGCACCTATAGGTATGTATTGATATGGTTCTGGATCGTGTTTACGGGGTGCTATGTCACGATTAACGAGCTTATTATGCGAGGTTACATCCCGGACGAAGAAATCAGGGAGTCGGGAAGCATATGGGAAGGCGCATCGTTCTCGCCGCGCATATTCCTGCTCGTGGTCGGCATATTGCTGACGATCGGCTCCTTTAACAGCTTTGTATCGAACGGCATTACGAGGAAGAGCTTCGGCAAAGGAGGACTGGTCTTTGCCGCCGTCATGTCGCTGATCTGCACGGTGGTGAATTTGCTCGGTTACCCTGTCGAACGTTTTATTATCGACATTAGCGGGGCGGATCGGTTGCTGACCCACCCCAATCTCGTTGTCGAAGGCCTTACCAGCCTGATTTTATACTTTGGGTATTTCTGCGCGGGATGGCTGATCGGCACGGGCTTCTACCGCTTTCATTGGTTCAAAGGACTGCTGATCTGTTTGTTAGCGGTGGCGATCATGGTTGGCATGGAAATCGTGTCGGACATAGAAATCGCCGATGCAGTCGCTGTCGATGCAGGCATTAAGCTGTTAGCGCTGGCGATTATCGGAGCATTGGTCGTATGGCTCAACGCGACGTTCTTGCGCAAGGTGGCCGTAAAGCGGAAGCTGACGATATAACAAGTAAACCCGCTTCACGGAGCCGAAGCGAGCTCGGAACGAAACAGGGACTCCCCGCCATTG
>JAQSXN010000551.1 GCA_029256665.1 Paenibacillus sp. | reverse complement strand
CCAAGATGAATGACCTCCGCCCCCGCCGCCTGCAGCAGGCGCCTGATCATATTAATGGAGGCATCATGGCCGTCGAACAAGGAGGAGGCTGTGACGAACCGGATCGGCCTATCGCGACGAGACGGATCTACGTGTCTTTTCGAAGCATCTCTGCTCATTCGTCCCCCTCCTTATCCGCCTTCCTTGACCATATGCTTAAAAATGACGAGCCGCTGAATCTCGTTCGTCCCCTCGTAAATCTGGGTCACCTTCGCGTCCCGGAACAGCCTCTCCGCCGGATATTCGCGCATGTAGCCGTACCCGCCGAGAATCTGAATCGCCTCCGTCGCGCATGCCATCGCCGTATCGGAGGCGAACCGCTTGGCCATCGACGCCTCTTTGCCGCAGGGCAATCCGCAATTCCGGAGCGTCGCCGCTTGATAGACGAGCAGCCGCGCCGCTTCGATCGAAGTCGCCATATCGGCCAGCTTAAAGGCGATCGCCTGATGGCTCGAGATCGGCTTGCCGAATTGACGGCGCTTGCCCGCATAGTCGAACGCGCAGTCAAGCGCGGCCTCGGCGATGCCTAGCGCCTGCGCGGCGATGCCGATCCGGCCCGCATCCAGATGCTTCAGCGCGATACGAAAGCCGTCTCCCTCGCGGCCGAGCAAGTTGTCCGCGGGCACCTCCGCGTTCTCGAATACGAGCTCCGTCGTGCTGGAACCGTGCAGTCCGAGCTTTTTCTCGCGCTTCCCGACGGTCAGCCCCGGCGTGCCTTTCTCCACAACGAAAGCGGAGATCCCTTTGACGCCTTTGGAGCGGTCGGTCACCGCGAACGTGATATACGTATCGGCGTAGCCCCCGTTGGTAATAAACGTTTTGGTCCCGTTCAGCATGTAGCGGTCGCCTTGCTTCTCCGCCGTCATCCGGATGCTGGCGGAGTCCGAACCCGCGCTCGGCTCCGTCAGCGCGAACGCGCCAAGCGCCTCGCCCGACGCGAGCTTCGGCACGAAGCGGACGCGTTGGCTTTCGTTGCCGTCGTGCAGGATCGGACTCGTACCGACGGAGCTATGCACGGATAAGATGACGCCAACGGCAGCGCTTATTCGCGAAATTTCATGAATCGCGATCACGCCCGACAGATAATCCGCACCCGCGCCGCCATACTTCTCCGGAACGGCGATGCCCAGCAAGCCAAGTCCGCCCATGGAACGAATGAGCTCCAGCGGAAATTCGTCCTTCTCCTCCATCGCGCCGACCCGGGGGGCGATCTCGTTTCTCGAGAAATCCTTGACCATGTCGCGCAGCGCTTCCTGCTCGCTTGTGAGTGGCAGCAGCATGTCATCCACTCCCTCTGCCGTTTCATCGCGATGTGTTCACCGCAAGTCATCCATACGCATAAAATCCTCTGCCCGACTTCTTGCCCAGCCAACCCGCTTGCACGTATTTGCGCAGCAATGGACAAGGGCGATACTTGGGATCGCCGAAGCCCAGGTGCAGCACCTCCATTATCGCTAGGCACGTGTCGAGCCCGATAAGATCCGCAAGCGCAAGCGGTCCCATGGGATGCCGCATGCCTAGCTTCATGATGGCATCCACGGCTTCGGGCGCCGCTACCCCTTCGTACACGCAGAAGATCGCCTCGTTGATCATGGGCATCAAGACGCGGTTGGAGACAAATCCCGGACTGTCGCCAGCCTCCACCGGCGTCTTGCCTAGCTGTCTTGCGAATCGTTCGGCTTGCAGGCATGTTTCATCCGAAGTCGCGAGGCCGCGAACAAGCTCCACAAGCGGCATGACGGGCACCGGGTTCATAAAATGAATGCCGACGACCCGGTCCGGTCTGCCCGTCGCCGCCGCCAGCTCCGTAATGGGAAGCGCCGACGTGTTGCTCGCAAGGATCGTTGCTTCCGAAGTTATGCCGTCGAGCCGTCCGAAAAGCTCCAGCTTCGCTTCGAGATTTTCGACGATCGCCTCGATGACGAGCTCGGCGTTCGCGGCTTCGCCAAGATCCGCCGCGATGGCGATGCGGCCCAGCGTCACGTTCGCTTCGGCTTCGCTTTTTTTCCCTTTCGCGACATCACGTTCCGCTTGTCTGCGCAAGCCCGCAAGGCCTTCCTGCGCCCGCTCCGGCGACAGATCATGGAGCAGCACCTCCACGCCTGCCTCGGCTGCCGTCACCGCGATGCCGCTGCCCATCTGACCCGCTCCAACCACCATTAATCGCGCGATGCCCACCTTCGACCTCCTTTCACCCGCCTTTTGCCACCTCGATCAACACCGCGTCCCCTTGCGCCGTCCCGCTGCAGATCGCGGCTACACCGAGGCCGCCGCCGCGACGGCGCAGCTCCAGCATGAGCGTCAACAAAATCCGCGCCCCGCTCGCTCCGATCGGGTGGCCGAGCGCGACGGCTCCGCCGTTCACGTTCACCCTCTCCATATCGCAACCGAGGAGCCGGCCGCTCGTCAACGTAACTGCCGCAAACGCTTCGTTAATCTCGAACAGATCGATATCCTCGATCCGGTGCCCGGTCTTCGCAAGCAGCTTCTGAATGGCCAGGGCCGGAGCCGTCGCGATGTAAGGCGCCTGCAGCGCCGACTCCGCTTGGCCGAGTATCCGCGCCAGCGGCTCTAAGCCGAGCTCGCTCGCTTTGGCTTCAGACATGAGCACGAGCGCCGCCGCTCCGTCGTTAACGCCCGGCGCATTGCCAGCCGTGATCGTGCCATTCTCGGCATACACCGGCGGGAGACGGGATAGCGCATCCGCATTCGTATCCGGCCTTGGGGCTTCGTCTCGATCGACGACCTTTACCGTCCCTTTTTTGCCTGGAACCAGGATAGGGACGATCTCCTCGCCAAGTCTCCCTTCATCGACAGCTTCTACCGAGAGCCGGTGACTCCGGAGAGCCCATTCGTCCTGGTCTTGCCTTGTAACGTTGTATTCTTGCGCGACGTTGCTTCCGTGCACCGCCATGTGCACCCCGTCGAACGGACACTGAAGCCCGTCGTGAAGCATCAGGTCAACCGCCGTCCCGTTCCCCATTCGCTCGCCCCAGCGCAGCCCCGGCATCGCGTGCACCGACTGGCTCATGCTCTCCATCCCGCCCGCAGCCACGATGGCTGCATCTCCCGCGCGGATGATCTGGTCGGCCATCGTAATCGCGCGCAAGCCGGACGCGCATACTTTGCTGACCGTCTCGGCGGACGTCTGCCAGGGCAGCCCGGCCAAACGCGCCGCTTGCCTGGCGGGATTTTGACCCGCGCCGCCTTGCAGGGCCATGCCCATGACCGTTTTTTCCACTAGATCCGGATGAACGCCCGCGCGTTTTAATGCCTCCTTAATGGCTTCGCCTCCAAGCTTCACTGCAGGCACTTCTTGGAGCGCGCCGCCCAGTTTGCCGAACGGCGTTCTCGCTCCGCTGACGATGACGGTTCCAGACGCCATGCTGCCATCCCCCTCTCGTCTTGCCGATGTGGACAAGTTGTC
>JAQSXN010000550.1 GCA_029256665.1 Paenibacillus sp. | reverse complement strand
TTTCGCAGTATGTTTCCTACGGAAACATTGCAGGTGCTAACGTAGCTTCCACTACGCTCCGCTCCTCAGTCCCTAATCTTCATCCAACCTTCTACAGCGTTTTTGAAAAAAACGCAGCATCGGAAGCATAATCCCATGTACTGAAAATCGGACTTTTTGAACACGCACTTAAAGGAGGATGCACGGATGACTCTTGCAACGCTATTAGGATACAACGAAGGCGATCGGCTGCTGCTCGTGAACGCCGACGATTACGGACTTAGCCACTCGGTCAACAAGGCAAGCCAGGAGCTGCTGGAGTCAGGGGATATCAGCTCGGCGACGCTGATGACGCCGTGCGCATGGGCCCGCGAAGCCGCGCTGTGGAGCGCGGAGCGGCCGCAGCTCGACGTCGGCATCCATTTCACGTTCACAAGCGAATGGGGCCCGTACAAGTGGGGTCCCGTCACCCATAACGCAGACGTTTCGTCGCTCGTGACGAAAGAAGGATATTTCCCGGACGATTCCAAGACGTTCGAAGAGCAGGCGGACGCGGAGCAGGTCAAGCTGGAACTGATCAGCCAGGTCGAGCGCGCGCTCGCGCTTGGCATGTCGCCGTCCCACGCGGACAACCACATGGGAAGCTTGTACGGCTTGCAGACGGGCAACCACTTCATGGCGCAGGTGCTGGAAGTATGCGCCATGTACGGTCTTCCGTTCCGCTTGCCGCGATACGTCACGCCGGAGCCCGGCCAGGTAGCCCCTCCCCATGTGGAGGAGCAGGCAAGGCAAGTCGCCGCGCTAGCCGATTCCATAGGCGTCGTTATTTTGGATTATTTGGTCGGACTGCCGTTCCGAAAGCAAGAGGGCGAGACGTACGATTCCTTCAAAGCGGCGATGAAGGGCATGTTGACCGGGTTGAAGCCCGGCGTTACTGAACTGATCATCCATCCTTCGGTCGATAACGAAGAGCTGGGCGTCTTCCATCTAGAACCCGAGAAGCGGGTAATGGAATACAACATTTTCCGGGACGAGGAGATCAAGCGGCATTTGAAAAACGAGGGAATCAAGCTTATTCGCTGGAGCGAGCTTCGCAAGCTTCAACGCGATCGCGCGGGAAACGGACAATAAGAGGAAGGGACTGCTGCTTCTATGCCAGTAACATCATTCGAATCGATTAGAACGCTTGCGCAAGAAGTGAAGGCCAATATCGGGAAAGTGATCGTAGGCAAGGAAGACGTCATCGATTTGTTGCTTATCGGCATGATAACGTCCGGTCATGTGCTGCTGGAGGACGTGCCGGGCACCGGCAAGACGATGCTGGCGAAGTCGTTCGCCAGATCGCTGTCGCTCGACTTCAAGCGAATACAATTCACGCCGGATCTGTTGCCGTCGGATCTGAGCGGCATCCACTTCTACGACCAGAAGCGGAACGACTTCGTATTCCGCGCTGGTCCGCTCTTTACGAACCTGCTGCTTGCGGACGAAATCAATCGCGCCACGCCGCGCACGCAATCCAGCTTGCTGGAGTGCATGGAAGAACGGCAAGTCAGCATCGACGGAGAGACGAAGGTGCTCGATCGGCCGTTTATGGTCATCGCGACGCAGAATCCGGTGGAGCATCAAGGGACGTTCCCGTTGCCGGAGGCGCAGCTGGACCGTTTCTTGTTTAAAGTGAAAATGGGATACCCCACGAATGAGGAAGGTTTGTCTTTGCTCAAACGATTTAAGTCGGAGGATCCGCTTGCAAGTCTGCAAGCCGTCGCCGGCGCCGAACAAATCGAAGCCGCCCACCAAGCTTACGCGTCGGTCGTCGTTCATGACGACGTACTCCGATATTTGCTCCAGCTTGTGGAGCGCACGAGACGCCGCGAGGAGGTAGCGATCGGCGTAAGTCCGCGGGGAAGCCAGGCGCTGCTGAGGGCGTCTCAGGTGCATGCCATCCTGCAAGGCCGCGACTATGTCTCGCCGGACGACGTCAAGGCGATGGCGAAGCCGGTCATGAGCCACCGCCTGTCGCTGAGAGGCATGGCGCGCGGAGCGCAAGGAGAAGCGGATCGGATCGTCGACGATATCTTGAAGGGGACGGAAGTGCCGACGGAAGCAGGTCTGACCGTCGGCACGGGGTAGCGGGATGATTTTTTTCTGGTTCCTGTTGACGGCGGGTCTTATTCTATATGCGCAAGGAGCAATTTTACGCCGTTATTCGTTAAGAAGCTTGCGATATTCCCGCAGGTTCCACAAAAACGCCTGCGTCCGAGGCGAGGAAATCGAGTTGATCGAAGAGCTGTCGAACGAGAAGTGGCTGCCGGTTCCTTGGCTGCGCGCGGAATCGCAGCTTTCGGCTTATCTCAAATTTCGCGGTTCCGACAACTTTGCGATTAGCAGCGGGCAGCATTACCAGAATCATAGAAGCTTTTTCAGCCTCGCGCCTTATACGAAGCTGACCCGCACTCATCGTTTGTCGCCAACCCGGAGGGGATGTTATTCGTTAAGCTCGATCACGATGACGGCAGGCGACTTGTTAGGCACGATGGGGGCCTCGCTGCAAGTGCCGCTGCAAGGAGAGCTGCTGGTTTATCCCAAGCCGGCGGACGTTCCCGTGCACGAGCTGCCGCATCATAGCTGGCAAGGAGAGACGCAGGTGAGACGGTTTATCGTCCCCGATCCCTTTGTCGTGGCCGGCGCTCGCGCCTATCAGCCCGGCGATTCCTATCGGCAGGTCAATTGGAAGGCAACGGCAAGGGCCGGCACCCTGCAAGTCCATCAATACGATTACACGGCGGATCGAACGCTGATGATTTGCCTGAACGTCGAGGACGGAGAAGCCATGTGGCGTGCCGTCACAAACGAAGCCGTCATCGAGCACGGCATCGAGTGGGCGGCCGGAGCCGCGCTTGCGGTTATCGGCGAAGGAATGGACGTCGGCTTTGCGGCGAACATGGCCGTTCAAGGAACAATGGAATCCGTACGCGAGACGCCGCGCGGCGGTCATGAGCATTTGTACGCCATATTCGGCTTGATGGCCCGGCTCAAGCTGGAGCGGACGGAGCCCTTCCGTTCGTTGTTGGCCCGCGAAGCGGGTAACGGAAGCGGGAGCATGGACGTGCTCGTCATCTCCGCATATTGGAACGACGAGCTGGAACGCGAAGCCGAGCGGCTGCGCGGCGTGGGGCACGCCGTGACGGTCTGGCAGCTTCCTTCGCCCAAGGAGCTGGCTGCCGCCGCCTCGTCCTCGGAGGGGAGGTACGGCACATGAGCATGGATACGAACAACGAGAAGCTGAGCCGCATACTAGGCAGAGGACTCGCGGAATTATTGTTTTACGCGCCGGTATGGTTCACGATCGCGTGCTACGTGGTGCCTGGGATCATCTCGCCCGTATGGGTGATTGGCCTGCTCATTCTGTACGCGATTGGCGCCGTCGCCACGGAGCGAAGAGCCAATATGCGAATTGCGACGCGCTGGCTCATTTCCGTGTCGATGGCCTTCTT
>JAQSXN010000549.1 GCA_029256665.1 Paenibacillus sp. | reverse complement strand
TCGAACCGACATCGGCACGGGATTGCCGCCTATCGGCATGTAATGAGCCGTAATCTCGTATTGACCGATGGGCAATTGGTTTAGACCCATGCCATCGTCCAGCATCGCGGCGCGTTTGACGACCGTTTCTCCTTCGGTCCCATCCGGCAGCGGGGCGATTGGCGAGAACGTGAGCACGACGTCCTGGGCAGCCACTCCGGCATCGGCCATTTGCAATCGAAGCGATCCCGTTATGGCGACGGCGACCAGATCGCTGACGCCGCCTTCGTCCGACGAAACGGGTTCCGCAGCGTCGGTAAGAAGCTTGCCGCTATAGACAGCGCCGCCGTAATCCAATTCGTACGTGTTGCCCAGCTGCCATTGCCCGTCCGCATCCGGGAGTTCGATGGCGTAATACCCGTATTCGTCCGACAGGCTCGTTTCTTCCGCTCCTTGCGTATTCAGGCTGTTCGCCTTAATCGGAATGCCTCTTTCGGCTTCGCCTTGCTCGTCCGTCACGCGTCCGATGATGGAGCGTGGTTCGGGTTGCAATGGAATCGGCACGTCGCTCGATCCGTCCGACACGCCGATCTTTAACGCGTTCGCGGTCGACATATAGATCACCTCGTACCCGCTATGCTCCGATACGAATCGAAGCGGCACATAGATATTGCCCTCCAGAATAAGTGCGGGAACGTCCAGCGCCGTCTCTTCGCCTCCTACGGTTGCAAGGTGACTGTTCACGGGAAGACGAATCATGAAACCGTCCCTCTCCCCGATAGCCGTATGCGCGTCCTCGTCCCAAGTCACACTGTAACCCAGCGCCTCGAACATCGCCCGGAAAGGAACGAGCGTTCTGCCGTCCATCATAATGGGCTTCGCTTCTCCGAATGACAACGTTTGGCCGTTTAGAAAAACCTCCACCGGCTTGTTGGCCGAAAAGACCGCGGCGGGAAACAACATCGCCGCCGCTAACGAAGCCGTTAATACCGTAACCGCTTTCTTATTCCGTTGCCAGGTCTCCTTCATGCGCGCCTCACTCCTTGTACGGTTATCAGCAATACGATATGCCGTCATTATAACGGACTAGCGAAGTCGAAAGCTGTTGATTGATCGTGTCGAACGGCGGGATGTTGCGGGCTTTAGAACAGGATGCGGAACCTTTAAAGACGAATTTCTCGCTAGACGCCGCCGGATTGCAGTGGCGAGCTTGCTCCGCGCAACGCGCGTTGTATCTCCGGGCCACAGCTCGAGCCGGCAACGCGATTTATTACCAGCATACATGGATAAACGGCGAGAAGATAGAGGCGACGGTCGTAAAGATCGTCCCGAAATAGCCGAATCCAATAATAGATTAGCCAAATTCGGCAAGACGAGCCTCCCTTTCATGCGTTACACTAGGATCGGAAGCTACGATAGGCATGGGCGATCGAGAGATTAGCGGAAGATCGCGGTTTCCGCGTCGCGCCGCATGCTCGAATCAAGAAGGGATGTATGTATCATGGGAATTCAGGCTCGGCTTGCGATCATTGGCAGCATAAATATGGATCTTGTCGTTCACGTGCAGCGTCATCCGCAGCCCGGAGAGACGATTCACGGTTCGGATACATTGTACAGCCCGGGAGGCAAAGGAGCGAATCAGGCGGTTGCGGGCGCCAAATCCGGCGCGACTGTTACGATGATCGGCGCGATAGGCTCTGACGCATCGGGCCGGGATTTGCTCTCGTCCTTGCAAGACTACGGCGTTGGGACGGAGGCAATCGTCAGCAAGGACGGTTCCTCGGGGCTCGCGTTTATTTCGGTTGACGCGGATGGCGAAAATATCATTATCTTGTCTCCGGGAGCCAATGGGAAGTTGATGCCCTGCGATCTCGAGCAAGCATGGCATGCGATCAAGGGCTGCTCGGCCGTCCTGCTGCAGAACGAAATTCCGCTGGAGACGACGCTTGCGGCGATATCCAAGGCGTCGGAAGCGGGCATCCGGGTCTACTTCAACCCTGCGCCGGCCGTCAAATTGCCGGACGAAGCATACGAAGGGATTTATTGCCTCATCCTGAACGAGACGGAAGCCGAATATATCGTGGGAACGGAATTCGGGGAAGGCGAGCAGGCGGAACTGGCGACCGTGCGAGCGCTGGTGGAAGCAGGCGCGGCAAGCGTCGTGCTGACGCTGGGCTCCAGAGGAGCCGTCTACGGCGATCGATCCGGGGACATTCGGCGCGTGGAAGCTTATCCGGTCCATCCGGTGGATACGACGGCCGCGGGCGACACGTTTATCGGGGCGTTCGCCGCCGAACGGGAAGGCGGGGCGACCGCGGAGCGGGCGCTGCGATTCGCGTCGGCCGCCGCGGCGCTTGCCGTAACCAAAAGCGGAGCGCAAATGTCGATCCCGACCAAGACGGACGTCGAAACGTTTGTTTCGAGCAGAACGATCCCCGGGTCTTGAAACGAAGGCTATCAATCGAATGGGGGATCGGGCGCCAAATGAGCAAGTGCTGACCACGGGAGGGGACGAATCGCATGCCGAGCCGGTCGTCGCCATCGCGGAGCCTGCCCGTTATGAATCTACTTTTCGCCGGCTACTGAGCTCGTGGGACTCGCAGAAGACGCAGGAAGGATCCTCCTTTCGGGAGCTGCGGCAGACGTCGGCCGTCCTGCAACTGACGGAGATGATCATGGACGGTTGGGAGCGGAAGGGAGCCATCCCTCGTTCGGCCGCGTTCGAGACGCGGGCCGACCGGTTCGCTAGATTGATAGGCGTCATGTCGGGACGATTGCACGAGAAGGTGTCGAGAGAGGAGCTTGCCGCGGGGGTGGGGCTTAACGCCAATTATTTGGATCGGGCGTTCGCTGCCCAATATGGCGTTACGCCGATGCAGATGCTGCGCGAGATGCGCCTGAACCGTGCGAAACAGCTGCTAGAACGGACGGATGACACGCTGGAAGCGATCGCGGTCGCATGCGGCTTATCCGACGCATCATACTTGTGCAAGCAATTCAAGACCCGATTCGGCTCGTTGCCCGGCGAATACCGCGATTCCTACCTCTCGATGCAGCGAACGGATTTGTATGGGGACGGCGGCTAGGAAACGGACGCGCCAACGGATGTGAAAATCGCATCTAACACCTCTCGTATCTCAACCGCGCCAACCTGTACATTGATTCGGGCAACATGCCGGCTTTTTTGGCGGAGAGCGATCCGCTATGTCCACCGTACCCGCAGGCAAGTCCGTCCGCATAACCGAAGAGCAGATGAAGCAATACGAGGAGCAAGGTTATATCGTGTTCGAGCAATTGTTCGGCACGGAGGAGATCGATGCCATCCGCGGCATCATCGACGGGTTCGACGAGGAATCCGAGCTTGCGCTCAAGCAAAAGGGCCAAGACTTCGTCAGTCTGTCTAACCAAATCAACTTCACGGCGAATCTCAATTTCCGCAGCCCGGCCATTCAGCAATTTATAGCGGATCAGCGGTTCGTGGACATTACGACGAC
>JAQSXN010000548.1 GCA_029256665.1 Paenibacillus sp. | reverse complement strand
TTACTTTCCTTCCATGCAATAACCGGCAAATACCCGGCCGTCAATCTTGACCATGCGGCGTCGGATAGGCGGCTACCGCTTCGATCTCGATCAGCCAATCGGAGCTTACGAGGCTTGCCACGCCAACCGTTGAACGCGCGGGTTTAGTCGGATTTTCTTTTGTATTAAAGAACTTCGCATACGCGTTGAACCAGCCCGTATAGTCGAACTTCCCTTTCAGCTCCGCATCCGGAGTCACGTAGACGCGCAGATAGATGACATCCTTTAAGGACAAGCCCTGCTCGATCAGTTGTTTCTCGATGTTCTTCAAAATGCCTTCCGCCTGCTTCTCCGTATTGCCGTAGCGCTCGTAGACGGTCTTGCCGTCCTTGTTGAGCACCGGCGGAACAGTGCCGCTCGTCGAGAAGGTTGCCGAGCTCGCCGGCAGCGCGACCGCGCTGGCGATGGACGAGCTGGGACTTCCGTAGAACTCCGGCTCGTGAATCGGCGTCAGGGGCGATTTATTCGGCGTTGCCGTCGCGGCGTACACGGAAGCGCCAATGAAACAGGATAAGATCGCCGTGCCCAGCAGTACTTTTACATTGCGTTTGATCGCCATAAGAACAGTTCCCTCCAATTAGATAACGTTATGGATAAGCGCGCCCACGTCAACATTCCATACTCTCGCAACTACACGGCTACTCCTTCATGACTCGTTCCGCGATGTCCGTGACAACGGCCCGCGCCGACTCGATGCCTCCCGCCATCCAAGCCGTAATGTAGCTCATATGCTCGCCGGCCAAGTATACCCTGCGATCCGGTTTGCAAAGGGTAGGATAAACGGTTTTCCGTTGATCGCCGGAGTAGGATACCCATCCGCCTTCGTTGTACTTGATCTTTTTCCAATCGACGGAGAACGAAGCCTCGAACTCCTTATGGTATTGCGGATGAATCTTAGCCCCTTGATGAAGCGCATGCGCCTCGCGCTCCTGATAGGACATCGCGCCGAGCTTGTCCGCGCTGCCGCCGAATGCATAATAACCAAGCAGCAGGCCCTTCTTCTCCATGTAGCCGGTCGGAGGATAATAGATAGAGGAGATATCCATATTCGTCAGCGTATTGCCGCCGTAAATTTGCTCGTCTTCCTCCCAGAAGCGGCGTTTGAATTGCAAGCCTATCTTGCCCGCGGAAGCGTACCCGACGCTTTCGATCGCCTTCTTCATGTCCGGAGAGAAGTCCGCCTTTATCCCTTTAAGCACGGACAACGGAATCGTGCAAATGCAGTAGTCCGCTTCGGCCTTCTGGAGCTCGCCCGTCGCAAGGTTCTTGTACGTCACCGTGACGCCCGCGTCGCCTTGCTTGATCTCCGACACCTCGGAGTGGAAACGGATCTTGCCCTTCAGCCTTTTCTCGAACGCCTGCGGGATCGCATCCATTCCCCCCACGGGGTGGAACATCATCATTTGTTGATCGTATCCGTATTCGCTGCTGAGGTAATTGCCAAAGCCGGAATTCAGAATCGCCTTCATGCTGAACGGATCCCGAACGACCCCGGCGTCTAGCCGGGCGCCCGGCTCGTCCTTATAGCCGCCTCGCGACGAACCTTTATAGAACAAGTCCGCGTCGAGTCCGCCTTCCGAACGGAGATAAGCGACCAGCTTCTCCTTTTCATCCGCCGTAAGCGGCATGTCCAACGCGTTCCGATTCACCGCTTTCGCCATCAGCTCGCTGACATAACCGCGCACGTCCGCCTTTGCCTCGCGCTTGCGCACCTTCTTGCCGGAGAGCTCCCCCGCGTTTTCGTTATAGTAATAAGCATGGTCGTTCACATTGTTGAACGGTTCGATCGGGATGCCGAACTTCCGTATATATTCCATCGTCACATGGAATTGCGGGATACGCATCGGCCCCGCGTTGAGATACAACCCGTCGGCGAATCGGGCAACTTGTTTCTGAGCCCCGATCTCCGTTACCGTCGTGCCCCGCCGTACCGACCAGATCCGCCCGCCGGATCTCGCTCTCGCTTCCAGAATGGTGCAATCGAATCCAGCCTGCCCGAGTTCGTAAGCGGCCGTCATGCCCGCGATGCCCGCTCCGAGAATGATGATTTTTTTGCCGCCTCGACCGCTTAGATTAAGAGCGCCTTTGTCCGGCGGCTCATAATCCGCCGCTTTCATCGTCTCGGGCGACAACAGGCCGAGCGTGCCCATCACGCTAAATACAGCCGCCCCGCCGCCGATCTTCCCAACCGTGCTGAGAAATTGCCGCCTTGACATTTCAGTTGGCGTTTTGGTTGATTCCATTTCTCTTCACTCCCATTCTTCAGCATCCTTGTGTTTGGCAACCCACACCGACAAGATAACACCCGGAGATTGAGAGTTTCTATTTTTTTGTTAGAATTCCTGACATAAATGATTTTTGATGTTTACGCTACGCATGATAAACTTCGCAAATATAGGCTGTTTATCCCATGTATATCGACTAAAATATCCCATATATCCAACTTATAGTTCATGAAGACCATTGCCAATCGGCATCTCCCCTTGATAAAATCACTCCCAAACGAATCAAAATGTTACCTTTTCTAACCTCAATCTGTCACAACAATCATTATCCATCAATCAACAGATCGATCCAGGAGGCGTGATTATGAGCGAAAAAGTGATGGGCATTGGCATGGTCAGAGAATTAACCGGCTTAACCGAGAGGCAGATTCGGTATTACGAGGATCGCGAGCTTGTATTCCCGGCCCGCACATCCGGAGGCGCAAGGAAATTTTCGTTCGATGACGTAGAACGGCTAAAGGACATTCATCGCAAGCTTCGGGACGGCTTCCACACATTCGAGCTTCGCAAGGCGCAGCTGGCCGGCAGCTCCCGTTCGATCGAAACGTAGAGAGGAGCGGTCAACCAAATGATAAAACCGAACCTGATGACTTTTCTGGAGCATCTTGCCCAGCTGCGCAAGCAGATCATTGCGATCGCGATTATTTTTGCGGCTTGCACGGGAGTCGGCCTGTTCGCGGCTCCGTACATCTTTGACGCCATCAAGAGCGCTCCCCCGGCATCGGAGATGGAATGGAACACGTTCTCGCCCTTCGACGGCGTACGCATCTATATGGTGATCGCCATGTCCGTCGCCTTTACGCTGACCTTGCCCGTAGCTTTGACCCTGATCTGGGGTTTTGTCAAAAAAGGGCTTTATCCGCACGAGCGCGCCGCCACCTTGCGCTACATCCCCTACAGCGTCGCTTGTTTTCTGGTCGGCGTCGCGTTCGGTTACTTCGTCGTCCTTCCGATGAGCTTTGCCTTCATTACGAAAATTTCGGAGAACCTGCATCTCACCGAAACGTTCGGCGTCACCCAATATTTCACCTTTATGTTAAACATCGTGCTCCCCATCGCCGTCGCCTTCGAGCTTCCCATTATCGTGATGTTCTTGACCCGGATCGGCCTGCTCACGCCCGACCGTCTACGGCGCTCGCGCCGGTATGCCT
>JAQSXN010000547.1 GCA_029256665.1 Paenibacillus sp. | reverse complement strand
TTCCCGTTCGCGGCGGCCGCGGTGCTCTATTATTTGCTGCGGCCGATCGTAACGCTGCTGGAACGGCAAAAAGTACCGCGCGCGTTCGCGGTACTTCTCATTTATGTGGCGTTCGGCCTGCTGCTCACTATTATCGTCGTGACTGCCGGTCCGTTCTTGCAGTCGCAATTCCTCAGCTTCGTGGCGCAAGTGCCGGAGATGGTCGCTTTCGTCTCCGACGGGATGGAATCGCTGAAGCAGAGCCAAGACGCGCTGTCTCCGGAGATCCAGGAAGCTTTGCCTAACATGGCACAGGACCTCGGCGCCGAATGGAACCGATACGCGTCGTCTATCACCGACAGCGTGTTCCGCATCTTTGGCTGGATGAGCAACGCGCTCGTCATGCTTAGCTTGGTTCCCTTCATCCTGTATTACGCGCTGAAGGACGGCAATCGCTTCGGCGATCGGATGATGGAGCTGGCTCCCGCGCCCAGAAGAGGACGGATCGCCGCCATGCTGCTAGAGCTCGACGAGACGATCTCTTCTTTCATCCGGGGCAAGGCGGTCGTCTCCCTCATCCTCGGGGTGCTGCTTCTCGCCGGTTATGCCATCATCGGACTGGAATACGCGCTCGTGCTTGCCGTGATCGGCATGCTGTCGAACCTTATCCCGTTCTTCGGGCCGCTAATCGGCGCCGCGCCCGCGGTGCTCGTTGCTCTGTTCCAGGATCCCGTCAAAGCGTTGTACGTCATATTGATCACGGTCATCATCCAGCAGGTCGAGAACAATCTCATCTCGCCGCAAGTGATGGGCCGAACGCTCGACATTCACCCCGTGACCGTCATCGCGTTGATCTTGGCCGCAGGCAGCGTCACCGGACTCGTCGGCGTGTTGTTCGTCGTGCCGGTGTATGCCGCTGCCAAAGTCATCGTCCGCCACATCCGAGCGATGGCGACCGAGCCGCCCGCTGCCGCCGCTAGCGTCGGCGGCGATGCAGATCCGCCTGTTTAACCGATCCGGCGAGCGGCGATCAGCAAGTAGACGAGGAAGGCCGCGCAGGCCGCTCCGATAAACCCGAAGCCGCCGAACAAGTCGAGTCCGGAGGCAAAATATCCAAAGCCGATGCCGGTTGCGACAAGCGCCGCGTTAAGCCCCAGCGATTGGAAGGATGCGATCGTCGCCCGCATGTTCGAATCGATTCGGTGATGCAGATACCCCGCAGCCAGCGGCTCGATAATTCCCGCCGCGATGCACACGGCGAACAGCGCGATCAATCCGGTCCAATCTCTTGCAATCGCCAGATAGGCGAATCCGGCTCCAAGAACGGCGGTAATGAGCATGAGCAGCAAACCTATCGGCATCCGCTCCTTCAGCTTGTAAGCCAGAAGATTGCCCGGAAGCCTTGCGAAAAACAACGCAGCCGAGAAAATACCGAAGGCCGCGACCGGAATGCCGTGCCGCTCCAGATATAGCTGCCAGAACTCGTCGACGAAGTTGATGGAGGCGCCGATCATCATGCCCGTCAGAATGACGGGATAGATGCCGGGATGCCTGCGGAAAAACGCCAGCGATTCCTTGACGTAAACGCTGATCGAAATAGAAGCGGCATCTTCGCCTTCGTCGCCGTTGCCTCTTGCGGGCTCCCTCAGCGTCAACGTGAGCGCGAGCGCGATTAGCATGCTGACGCAAGACACCCAATAGTTGAAGGTGAGGCCGTACTTCACGGCCAACAAGCTTCCCGACAGGGCCGCGAGCATGACCGCGACGATGTCGAGCGCGTTCATGCGTCCGACGATCCGTTCGAACGAAGCTTCGCGTCCGATCTCTTGCAGCGATTCGTATAGCATCGCTTCGTCGGCCCCGCTGGCGGCTGAGGTCGCGATCGCCGTCAGCAAGATGACGACGGCAAAATGCCAAAATTCCGTTGCGAATATCAGCAGCAGAAATTCGAGACAGCCGATGACGGCCGCGACTAGCAGCAATCGTTTCCTGCCCCATTTGTCCGCGAAGATGCCGGTTGGAATCTCCAGCAAGACGATCGTCAGCGCGAACAGAATTTCGGTCATCACGACCATCGGGATGGTCATGCCGCGCGATTCCCAAAACAATCGTTCAATGACGTAAGCGGGAACCAAGCTTTGAAAAAAACGGATGTAATACAGTTTCGATACGTTGGACATAGCTGTGCGTTATCCCCTCTCTATTAAACATGACGGCTAAATGTCGTCGTGCAGGAGGGGGCGCCCGGGCGGAAGCCCGGTCTTAGCAAGGGGGGCGTATGGTAGCCATGATCGCGTAACTCCTCTCTTCGTCGTATAGGATCACCGGGTTACAGCAATAGCTCCAGCCACTGTTCCTCCGATATGGGGCCAAAATAATAGGAAAGATCGATTGCGCCGCTCCACTCTTTCAGCGTTGCCGCATCATAACGGACGCCGGCCAGCTTCGCCGAAACCTCCGTGCTGTCCCCCCTTCCGAAATAATCGCCGTAGATCGCGGCTTCCTTAATGATGCCATCCTCGACCTGAAGGCGCACGTCGAAGGTGCCTACGCCTTCGATCCGCTTGCGCTGCCGCACGTTAAAGGACGGGGAGCGGCCGTAATTCCACTCCCAGCTGCGATACCGCTCGTCGGCGAGCTTGCGCACGTTCTGCCAATCTTCGTCCGTCAGCTCGTATTCGGCGGGCTCGCCGCCCCGTTCCTCGAAGATGGATTGCAGCAGCTTTTCGCGGAATTGCTCAACCGTCATCGGCTCGGCAAGAAACTCCGTAATGTTCGCTACCCGGCTGCGAATCGACTTCGTCGCTTTGGAGACGTATTTTTCCGCGTTGACCTTCAGCGCGGACACGACGTTCTCGATCTCCGAATCGAAGAGGAGCGTGCCGTGGCTGAACATTTTTCCTTTCGTGTGGAATTGCGCGTTGCCGGATATTTTGCGTTCGCCGACCTGCAGATCGTTGCGGCCCGTCAGCTCCGCCTCGACGCCTAGCTTGCGCAGCGCCCCCACCACGGGCTCCGTAAACTTCTTGAAGTTGTGGAACGAGCCGCCGTCATCCTGCATGATGAAGCTGAAATTCAGATTGCCGAGATCGTGGTACACCGCTCCGCCGCCGGAGAGCCTGCGCACGACGTGCAGCTTGTTCGCTTCAACGTATTCGGCGTTGATCTCCTCGACGGTATTCTGATTTTTGCCGATGATGATGGAAGGCTCGTTTATGTAAAATAACAGATAGTCGTGCTCGCTCGGCAAGGAACGGAGAATATACTCCTCTAGCGCGAGGTTGATCGCAGGGTCCGTTATGCCCTTATTGCTGACGAAACGCATGGGTAATCCTCCTTGGTTGTTCGGAATGTAATCCCTCACGGAGATTATACCGCTCGCGATGATCATCTTCAACGTGGACAAGGAACTGCTTAGTCGAAATTGCGCGTACCGCGCTCCCTCCGGATCGTAGGCTTGTTTCCGCGCGGCCGCGTTCGATATACTGACAACAGAAG
>JAQSXN010000546.1 GCA_029256665.1 Paenibacillus sp. | reverse complement strand
ATCAATACGACCTCTTCTCCCGGCTCGACCTCGCCTTGTCCGGCAGCTTGCAGCTTCTCGTCGTCCAGCGCGATCATGCATTGATCCATGCAGATCGTGCCTCTGATCGGCAACTTGACGCCTCGCACGAGACCAAACGCCTTGCCGGTAAGCATTCGGCTGTAACCGTCGGCGTAACCGATCGGCAGCGTGCCGATCCGCTCTTCGCCCCGGGTGAAATATCGCGTGCCGTAGCTGATGCCCCAGCCCTCCGGCGCCAGCTTCACGAAAGCGATCCGCGTCTTGAGCGACATCACGGGTTCCAGCGCGATAACCTCCCGGTTGACCTCGGCCGACGGATATAAGCCGTACATCGCGATGCCCAGGCGGACCATGCCGCCGGCCCAGACCGGCGTCTCCATCCCCGCCGCGCTGTTGGCCGCGTGGATGATCGGAATGTCGATGCCGCGAGCCTTCAACGCTTCGGCAATCGCCGCAAACCGTTCGTATTGCAGCTCCGTATACGATTTGTCCAGCTCATCCGCGCGCGCGTAATGCGTAAACAATCCTTCCACTTCAAGCTGAGGGGTATGCAGGCAACGCTCGACGAACGCAACCGTCTCATCTTGACCAAGGACGCCTAAGCGGCCCATACCGGAGTCGACCTTTACATGAATCTTAAGCTTGCGGCCGTCCGCCAGCTGCGGCAGACTCTCGGCGGCTTGGCGCACGTCCTCTCTGAACAAGCTGATCGCAACGTCCTGCTCCCGCGCAAGCGCGAGCGCCTCGCCCGGAACGTAGCCGAGCACGAGAATAGGCGCCCGAACGCCACGGCTTCGCAATTGAAGCGCTTCGTCCAAGAACGCCACTCCCAAGTAATCAATGCCGAACGCTTCGGCGGCCTTTGCCACTTCTACCGCTCCGTGGCCGTAAGCATTGGCTTTCACGGAAGCCATCAGCTTGCAGCCATCAGGCAGCGCGGCGCGAATGGCGGACAGGTTATGCCGGAGCGCGTCGAGCGAAATCTCTGCCCATGTGGGGCGATAATACGGTTCCAAGTCTTTCACCTTCCCAACAATTCAAGAAACAGTCCGGGCAGCAGCCAACATCAATAGAATCAATGTTATACGTTGCCGCCGGGACTGTCAATCGATTGCGCCGCAATAATCGGCTAGCACGTCTTGGAAATCCGCTTGTCGCCGCAATGGAATTATAGTTTTCGCGCATGCGGAACCGTAATTCTACTTGGCGATACATCCTGTCTCTAAACGCGGTTCCCCATCACTGCATGGCCACGATAGAGAATTTCTCATTTGGCCATTTCGCCCTGGACGGATTGCGCGACGTTGATCATCTCGGACTCTGGCAAGTTGTCGCTCGTAAGGCGGAACTGATGTCCTTCGTACGTCCAAGTCAGCGTCATAAGCTGACCGTCTCCCGTCATCTCGCCGATATTGTCGAAGCCCAGATCGACGATTCGTCCCGGCACCAGCGTCGTAGCGATATCCTTCGGCATCGTCTGGATCAAGGTGTAGCTGTACGTGCCTTCGTATTGCGTCATCATGCCCGGACTGCCGCCGAATACGATGTCTTTGCTATCCTTCACCGATACGCCTTCGGGCAAGTAATCCGGCCCCATCGCCACGAAGTCGATCGGCTCATCGCCTTCGGCGCCGGTCGCAGCGTCCTCGTCTTCGGCTCCCGTTGCTTCATTGTCCGCATCATCATTGCCGCTGCCGTCCACTTTACTGTCCGGATCATCCTCGGCTGCCGCTTCGTCGTCGCCGGGCGCGGTCGCGTCATCGCCAGGCGCGGTTGCGCCGTCGCTGTTCTCCGGCGTCGCGATTGTCGGCTCGTTATCCTTGCTTGCGGAGGGTGCGGCCTCGGCCTGCATATTCGCTTCGGTCTGGAACACGCTTGGCTCGAATTTGGCGTCGAATTTGAAGTCATCGAACTTGACGTCTACGACGACCGCCGAGTTGGTATCGCTCACTTCCACTTGTACCGGTCTAAGGTCCGACTTGTCGAGCCAGATTTTCTGGCGCGCCAGCGAGCCGTTGTTGTAGCTGGTGGCCATCACGTCGAATACGTAGGCATTCTCGTCGACCGCGAACAGCCTGGAATTATCAACGATAATGCTCTGTGCGAGCGTTTGATACAAGTACACTTGCCCTTGATTTTGCGGCCATTCGCTTTGGAACCGGAACACTTTGTTGAGCTTTGGCGTAAGCACGAACACGCCGTCGTCGTTGCGCAGCACGATCTGCGTAATGTCCTTCTCCTCGTTCGTCAGCTTGATGCGGTAGAAGTGCGGAGACTGGTACGACACCTCCACTTGATAAGTAAGCGGCTGCTGGCCGGTATGGAGCGTCATCGTGCCGCTTCCCTGATAGCTTTCCATGTCGCTCACGTACTTCTCAAGATCCTTGACCACGGATTCGGCGTCCTTCGTACCACCGCAAGCGGACAAGACGAGCGCGAATACCATTACAATTGCCGCGGTCCATGCCATGCGACGCATGAAATCATCCCCTCTAACTTCGAATTTTTACTGGATGATACATCTCTATGAGGGGACTTGGACATTTATGCAGACAAGGATGACAAGCGTTCTTGGTTTGTCCTCGAAATAACCACCCATATGCATGCAGAAGCCGCCAGGTCGTTCGTCGCCCGGCGGCTCTTTTCTGCTACAATGGATTCATATAAGATCAAGATCAACGGACAAATGACGGCCGGCTAACAAGGCAAGGGGCAAGGAGCGGACATTCACGATGGAACAAATCATAGAAAAAAACATGCTGCTGCTGGATCGAACGAACGACTTCAGCCAAGCCGATCCCATGTACGCCTTCGCTCTGGACGAGTTGCTTTGCCGAAGCGCCGGTAAGGGAGGGCCCGCAATCTGCCACCTATGGCGGCATCCTCATGCCTTCGTGTTAGGCCAGCGCGACAGCCGGATGCCTCGCGCGTCCGAGGCCAGGCAATGGCTCGAGGATAGCGGATGGCGGACGATCGTGCGGAACTCGGGCGGCGCCGCGGTGCCGCTGGATCAAGGTGTATTGAACATCTCCCTCATCCTGCCGAAAGCAAACGCTTTGGATCTGCATTTTCACAATGATTTCGAGCGGATGTATAAACTAATAGCCCGTGCTTTGCGGCAAACGGGGCGGCAGGTGGACAAAGGCGAAATCGCCGGCGCTTATTGCCCGGGCGACTTCGATCTCAGTATCGAAGGCTACAAGTTCTGCGGCATCGCCCAGCGGCGGCAAACCCATGCTTCGATCGTGCAAGCTTTTGTCGTAGCCGAAGGCTCCGGACGCGGGCGCGCCGAGCTGGTGCGTTCCTTCTATGACATCGCCTCGGGAGGCGACGACAAGCTCGGCCACCCGCTCGTCCAAGGAGACAGCACGGCTAGTCTCGAAGAATTGGCGGAGCTAGGCCCGCAAGCCGCGCATGCCTTCGCCGCCTCGGTCAAAGAAGCCATCCGACAGGGGCAG
>JAQSXN010000545.1 GCA_029256665.1 Paenibacillus sp. | reverse complement strand
ATCGCTAACGTTTAGAATCCGGGAACCTTCTTGACTTTGCTCAATTTGCTGTATTCGGCATACCACTCGTTAAGCCCGCTATCGACCGACTTGCCGCTCCAAAGCGCTCTCATCGCGGCCGAGAAATCTCCAACATCGATTCCGGAGCCGGGGACGGCGTTGCGGATCGCATCGATGATATTGTCGGTTGCCTTAGCCGTTCCGCTGTCTATCAGCCCTTGCATTTCCACATCCCAACTGCTGGCTTTCGTCTCGATGCCCACATCGTTGACGCCCGGCACGATTTCGTACATGGCCTTCATGACTGCATCGGACATGACGTAGTTGATGAATTCGATAGCCGTTTCCTTGTTCTTCGCGTTCTTCGGAACGAAGAGTCCGTTGCCGGATCCGCCTTTGGTAATGCCGAGATCCGCCGCGTCGTCGCCCCAGTTGACGGCCGTCATCCCCAGGCTGTCCACCTTGTCTTTGTAGTTTTTGTCGAAGTCGGCATATAACCAATCGCCGCCGAATATCATTGCCGTCTTGCCTTCCACGAGAGCTTGTTCCGCCATAGCGATTGTCGTGGAAAGATGATCATCGTTCGTATAGCCTTTGTCCCGCAGCGCAAGCACTCGGTTCACCATGTCGACCAGCGCGGGCTTTTCGGAAGGCTTAGCCTTGTTGGTAGCCAGCTCCATCGCCAGGTTGGGATCTTGCGCAGCCAAATAGTTGCTTCCCGTGTAGAACAGAATTTGCGTCGTCCAACCCTCTTTATTCGACAAGACAAGCGGCGTTACGCCGATCTTCTTGAGCGCTTCGCAAGCATCCAGGAACTCCTGATAGGTCTTGAACGGCCCGGAAATGCCCGCTTGCTGAAACAGGTCCTTATTGTAAATGAGGCCTTGTATGGAGTTGGCGCCGTATGGCGCGGAATAATACTTTCCGTCGTCGATGCTGGCGTAGCCAAACTTTTTTGCTCTTTCAAGGTCGATTTTCGCAGTCCAAGGCCCGTCAAGCGGCTCCAGTTGATCCTTATTGAAGTTGGTAACATTCGGCCAGATCGCGAATACGTCCGGCGTGTCTCCGCTGGCCAGCTTCGTATTGATAATGTTGACGAATTGATCGTCGGGAAAAATTTGCGCGTCCACTTTGTTGCCCGTCTCCGCCTGATACAATTCGATCGCTTTCTGAATGTTGCCGGATGCCCACCATGCATTAAAAGTCGTAAAGGTAATCGTCACGGGCTCTTTGTCCGTCGGAGCGCTCGATTCCGCGGCCGGCTCGGAGCTCGCCGCTGCGGATCCAGCGCTCGGGCTTGCCTTGCCGTTATCGCCCCCGTTGCCGCATGCCGCCGCCAGCAATACCAATACCGAGCACAGGAAAACCGTGAGCGCGCCTTTCATCTTCGTTCTGGCTGATTTCGTTTTCAAAATACGACCTCCCTTTAATTGTGGATCTGAATTCAATAGTAAGGGCGCCGCAGCCGCTTTCAAATGCACTAATGCTAGGGCGAAGGATGGACATTTTTATACGGCTATCTGATCGTTCTCATGCTGACGTCGTCTACGTAGAAGTCTCCGGTATCGTCGGCGTTGCCTCTCACGTAAAATTTCGCAAAATTCAGCTTGCCCGTCCACGTTAGCATAATTTCACCGGACACCTTGGTCCATATCGTGTCGTCCGCCTTGCCGTTGATGACGAACCAGTGATCCCCTGCGTCGTCATTGGTCATTACGTAGACAAGCGCATTTTTTCTTCCGGTTCCGGATGCGGTTCGAACATAGGCGGAAATATCATAGATTTTCCCGTTCCCGCGCTTGAGCACCTCTGCCGTCACATCCTGGCTGATATCGCTCGAGTCGGTCCATCTATGCGTAACGCCTATGCCGTATTTATCGTAATCTCCGTAGTTGAACGGTGCCTCCGTATGCGGCACTGTACTTATGTTCGCGAGCGCCGGCATCCAATAGGCTGTACCCTGCTCCAGATCGAAATTGCGCAGCATCTCCGTCTTCCAGCCTTTCGTATACAGCGCATCGTAGGTGCTTTCGGGTTTCGCGTCGCCGTGCTGCTTGGGCGCCGTCGTAAATACATCCCTGATCGCGTCCAGCCACTTGAAGCCATACTGGTTGGTCGGCAAAATGCTGTGCCCTTCTCCGAATTCCGACCAATTCTCCATGAACACCATCTTGCTTGCCAAGGAAGTCGAAGCGTAGCTCGGCCAGTAGGTATCTTTGACGTATTGGAGCGTGTATTTGAACTGCTCGGGGACGGTCATCGTTTGCCAGCTCACATAGTACCAATAGCGGTTGTCCCACATATTGCTCGGCGAAGCGATCGCGCCGATCCCCGTCGCATCGACCGTCGACTTCCATGAAGCGAGCGTGGCGGGCGAGTCCGATCCGGCATAGGCGTATACGTAATCGAACCCGGAGTCCTTGATATCCTGTACCCGCCATGACGGCGTGCCGGGACGATACTCATTGACGAATATCGCGCCGGACAGCAGGTTGCCCGCGCTGTCGCGCTGCGTGGCCAGCCATGACCGTGCTTGATCCAATACGGTGTTCAAGTTGGCTTTGCCGCCGAACATCGTTGCCATCTCTCCGTTATCGTAAAAGAAGAGAACCGGCTTGTTATTGAACTTCACATAGTTCGGGTTGCGGAAATACCTTTCCATTAAATAGGGCAAGTAGGCGTTCAGGAACTCGTCGGCGTCGCTGAAGCTCATCGTGTTCGTAGGCGCGATCGTTGCGGCGAATTTCACTTTGCCGGCGAATTCGCGGGATCTGTCCAGGTACGTGTCCAGCCACAAGATATGGCCGGTCTCGGGCACATCGACGATACCGACTCCGGTTCTTCCGCGTTCCGAAAACTGGCTTATAAAATCGATGCCGTGCTCCGCCAAGTATTTGATTTGCCAGTCGATCGATTCCGGCGTATATTCATCGATAAAGCCCAAGTAAGGCGTCTTGTCCGACTGCTTTAATTTGGCTTGCGTTCTGTCCCATGTCTCGTAGACTGAAGAAAAATATTGCCAGCCCTGCATGCCGACATAACCGCTTGAAGGATTGTTAACGGCGTCCACGTAAGGTACCGTCGAAGGATAATAGGACGCTACCCGAACATAGTTGAAGATCAGATGACCCTCGGAAGGAACGGTCAGGCTCAGCTTGTCGATCTGGGTTACGGCGTTGCGGAACGGAACATCGGTCGCGCATCTGATACCGTTCACGTAGATCGTAGCCGTGTCCGTCATAATATTCGCTTCGACGACGAAAGTATAACTGACGTTCGCTTTGTAGTTGTCCCACAGCTTCTGCTCGACGCCCGCGCTGTCGACGTAATACAGGCTGCCGTTCGCGCCTCCGGCCGTCTTGATGACAACGGCGTCCGTGCCGCCGTTACCGATGGCGAAAGACACATGATCCATCTTGACGGGCAGGATGAAATCCATCTGATATTCGATGACGCCCGTCGCCGCCGTGAAGTTTTTGTAAA